>ONAH01000155.1 GCA_900315715.1 uncultured Eubacteriales bacterium | reverse complement strand
GCCTCCAGAGAAAGTCCACACATGATGCTGGGCTTAGCGTAGAGTGAATAGTGAAGAATGAATAGTTATTAGTAATGCTTTCGGGGCGTTTTGGTATTATTCATTATTCACTATTCTTTTTTTGTTTGCATAAAAGATTGGAAAGCTATGTTACATTCTTACAAGAGGTTTTGTACACTCATGAAAATAACGTGGCATGTTAAAAATTATCTATTTTATCCGAATGATGAGGTTAAGATTATGGATGTCATCATTCCGATAAAATCTCCGATTAGTGCACAAGGGATTGTACATCCTGTTTTGTTAATCTTTACTGCACCGTAATAAACTGCTATACAGTAAAATGTCGTTTCTGTTGAACCTGTCATAACGGAAGCTATTTTAGTTACCAGAGAATTTGCACCGTTTTCTTTTATGATACTGTTCAGGATTGCAAGAGATCCACTTCCGCTTATCGGTTTTAGAAAAAACAAAGGTGTAACTTGTTCGGGAATTCCGAAATAATCAGTCATGGGTTTTAGCATGGAAGTGAAAAGATCAAGAACACCGCTTGCTTTTACCATACCTATTGCTGTGATAAGTGCTATAAGAGATGGTGCGATAGAGTACATTGTGTGCAGACCGTCTTTTGCACCTTCTGCAAATAGTGTAAAAATAGGCTGCTTTTTAATAAGCCCGCATATTATTACAGCTAACATGGTTATGGGTACGATCATTGACGCATACATTTCTTTGCCTCCCTTTTTGCAAATATACTTACACTTATTACTCCGCATATCAGACCGGATATAGATGCTGCCCATGTAAAAGGAATGATTTGTGAGGGATTGTTATTTCCCGCTGATTGCAGAATTGACATTATCATTGTAGGAATAAGCTGTACGGAGGTTGTATTAAGTATTACAAACATTATCATGTTTCTGTCTGCCCGATCGTGAGAAATATCGCAGGGACGCTCTTTTTTTAGTTCCTGCATAGCTTTAATGCCTAAAGGTGTGGCGGCGTTGCCAAGTCCAAGTAAATTCGCTGTTATGTTCATGTTTATTGCTCTGAAGGATTTTCCATTTTTGTCTATGTTCGGAAAGAGTTTTCCGGTTAGGGGAGATAAAAGCTTTGATATTGCGTCTGTAATTCCGCTTTTGTCTGCTATTGCCATTATTCCGCTCCATAGACATACAGTTCCGCACATGGATATTGTAAGTTCAATGGCTTCATCGGCAGAGCTTAATATTGCGGAGTTTAATTGTTCTTGAGTACCGTTTATCAGTGAGTAAACCACACTTGCGATTATCATAAAACCCCAAATGTACGGAAGCATATGTATCACCTGCTGAAAAATGTAAGATAATGTTGACAAATTGCTAAAAATGGCTTATAATATATTAAATGGCAGAATTAACCAAGAAATGCTATGCGATGCAGGAAAGGACTGGTATTATGAAGAAGTGGGATGATCTTTGTAAAATTGATTCACTTGGAAGAATGGTTGTTCCAAAAAGACTGAGAAATGCTTTTGATCTGAAAGCAGGAGATTCATTGGAAATATATATTGATGATCAGACTATCGTACTAAAAAAATATATTTCATGTTGTACTTTCTGCGGGAATGAAAATGATCTTACAGAAAAAAACGGAAAGTATATCTGTAGTGAATGTATAAATTCATTTATAGAAATATCAAATAAAAACTGATTTGATTAAGACGACAGCTCAAATAACGGGCTGTCTTTTTTTATGTATATGATGTTATATAATAAAATATTAATAATATTGCAAGAACAGCAAAATGTTCAAAAACCAATATAAAAGTTTGTTAAGATTTGATATGGGATAAATTAATTATAATAATTGAAAGTTTATTAAAAAAATGATACAATAATATATGTCGAATAGGCAACTTGCATAAATATAAACATTTATAATCCGTTGCTTTTATTTTATGTTGCTTTTCTTTAATAATGATAGGTAGCTTGCGATTAAATAATTATTAATTTTTTGTAACTAATCTGAATATGTCGGAATGGTTGCTTATTTTCTCCGAATAGAGTATAATCATTATATATGGATTTTTTTATTAGGAGGCAGCAAGGTGATCAGTGTAGAGGGAAAGAAATTTTTATGCGGAGTATGTGCTTTTTTGACATTGGCACTTTCTCCGGTTTGTGCGGTAATGCCGGCTTATTGCGAAACTTACGATGAGGACGAAACATATCAAGAAGATGTGTATGATGAAGAGGTTTCTCAAGAGGAGGACGATGAAAACACAACCGATACGGAAGAATTGACGACTGATGTGGAGGAAAGTTCAGTGGCAGAGTTGGACAAGCTTGCATATGCAGGCGATGACTTGGGCGTTACATATACAAAGGAAGCGTCCACATTTAAGGTGTGGTCACCGACAGCTACAAAGGTACAGGTATTGCTCTATGCAGCGGGCAGTGAGCAGGAGGACAGCAGTAAATATTTGTCTGTCCATGAGATGACCTATGATCCCAAAAGCGGTGTGTGGTCGGCTGTTGTTGAGGGTGATTTACTAAATAAATACTATACATATTATGTATATAACGGAAAAAAAGGAAAAGAAACGGTTGACATCTATGCAAAGGCAGCAGGTGTCAACGGCAACAGAGGTATGATAGTTGACCTTGAAAGCACTAACCCGGAGGGATGGGAAAACGATCATCACGTTTCTGTTAATAATCAGAGTGAAGCTATTGTATGGGAGGTCAATGTAAAAGATTTCTCAAATGATCCCGCTTCAGGAATCAGCAGCAAGAACAGAGGTAAGTATCTTGCGTTTACAGAGAACGGTACAACCGTAAACTCCGGCGGTGTCGGAACTACGGGAATAGATTATCTCAAAGAGCTTGGAGTAAACTATGTTCAGCTTTTGCCGATATTTGATTTTGGTTCGGTAGATGAAAGCTCAAAGGAAGATCAGTTTAACTGGGGATATGATCCTAAAAACTATAATGTACCGGAGGGATCCTATTCAAGCAACCCATATGACGGAAATGTCAGAATAAACGAAGTAAAACAAATGGTTCAGGCAATACACAATAACGGCATGGGCGTAGTAATGGATGTTGTTTTTAACCATACATACGAAGGAGCAAGATCTTGGTTCAATAATACGGTTCCCGGATACTATTACAGAATCACCGAAAGCGGTACATGGTCAAATGGCTCCGGCTGCGGAAATGATACTGCGTCCGAACACGCTATGTTCAGAAAGTATATGATAGATTCCGTTGTATATTGGGCGAAGGAGTACCATATAGACGGATTCAGATTTGACCTGATGGGACTACACGATGTTGAAACTATGAATGCAATACGTGCTGCTCTTGACAGCCTTGAGGGCGGAGATAAAATTCTCATGTACGGTGAGGGATGGTCATTAAGTACTAATGCTGAGCCGGGTACGGTTCTGGCTACACAGTATAATATGAGTAAGCTTGATGACAGAATAGGTGCATTTAACGACGGTATTCGTGACGGAATAAAGGGCAGCAATTTTAATGCGTCAGAAGGTGGATATGTTCAGGGCGGTCAGGGTACTGCAAAGATTAAGTCGGGTATAGTTGCGGAGGTTGGCAACTGGGCGAAAAAACCAACACAGACTGTATCTTACAATTCCTGCCATGATAACTATACACTGTGGGATAAGTTGGTCGCTTCAAGCGGTACGTTTGATGATTATACAAGAAGAAACGAAAATCTTGTATCCATGAATAAACTTGCATCGGCTATTGTTTTGACATCGCAGGGCGTAAGCTTTTTCCAGGCCGGAGAAGAATTTGCCAGAACAAAAAAGGGTGACGAAAACTCATACAGGTCATCGTCAAAGATAAATCAGCTTGACTGGTCAAGAAGAAACGAATACAGCGATCTGGTTCAGTATTATTCGGGACTTATTGAGATACGCAAAAATTTTGCACCGTTTACAGATCCGACGGGTGAGGCTGTAAAGAACATTAAATTTATTGACAACAGTTCAAAGGGCGTTATTGCATATACATTAAAGAACACGATAACTTCGGGTACTCAGTGGAATACAGCAGCACTAATATTCAATGCGTCGGAAAATGACGAGAGTATTAACCTATCGGGTAACGGTATGCCCGAAGAGTGGGTGGTACTTGTAAACGGCGACAGTGCTTCAATAAACGGACTTGCTTTTGTAAACGAGAATACGGTTACGGTAAAAAGCGGTACTGCAATGATGTTGGTTGATAAAGCAAGCTTTGATGAGATTGCTTTGAAGTCAGAAAAAGGCAGCGTTGTTATTAAGCATATTGACGCAGACAGCGGAGAAGTAATTAAAACTCAGAGTGTATCAGGTACAATAGGAAATAAATATTCCATAAAGCCTGACAGCAGCCTTTTGATGAATTATTCTTATAAAAATTCAGAAGGTAGCGTTAATGGTACATATTCACAGAACAGTGCTGAGGTAACGCTATACTATAAAAAATATAACGGGAGTTTTGGAACAGCGATAATAAGGTTTGTTGACAGCGAGAGCGGAGAAGAACTCTGCGAGTCAATAACACAGACAGGAAGAACAGGCGACAGATACTATACAGCGGAGATACCGTCAATTAAGGGGTATGCGCTTGATCTTACGTCGCTGCCAAAAAATGGTGCGGGCAAGTTTACAGACGGACAGACAGAAATAGTATATAAATATTCTCCTGTCGAAAACGAGCCTATAACAGTACACTATTACAACAACAACGAGTGGAAAGATCTATCGCTATATGCTTACGGTAACGGCACTCAGAACGGCAAGGAAACTAAGGAACTTCTTGGTGCATGGCCGGGTACGCCGATGAATAATGACGGTGACGGCTGGTGGTCTTATACAATTTCATCGGAAAGCACAAAGGGTGTTACGGGTGTAAGAGTAATTGCCGCAAACGGAAACGCACAGGATCCTGCCGCAGGAAACGAGGGCTACCGAGTGTCCGGTGATGTCTGGATAAAAGACGGGCATATTTCCGATAAGAACGAAAAAGAAGTAGTAAGCTCCGGTAAGATAAATGTAATATATGTAGATTATTCGGGAGCAGTCATTGACAAGGACGTAATTAAGGGCGATGTTGATATGGAATACAAAATCGTACCAAAAGAGTTCTTCGGATATGAGCTTGCAGATAATTCCGATAATATCGGAGGACTATATACAGCAGAAGAGATAAACGTTATATTTAACTACCGCCCCAATTATGGTAAGAGCCTGATTGTATGGCTTTCGGCAGGCGGAGTAGCTGTTCTTGCAGGAGGAATATCAGCGTTTATACTCAGAAAAAAGAAAAGCACAAAGATTTAACATCAGTTTATTTTGCGGAAAATGGTCTTACTTCCGCTTAAATAAAAATCAAATTACAAGGAGGAATAATCTTTATGAGATTGAAGAAAACTATGTCGCTCTTGATAGCCGCAGCAATGCTCGCAGGAACATTTACAGCTATCGGCAGCGTGAGTGCATACGCAGACGAAGCTTCGGATTCTGCTAAGAGTGTCGATACTCTTGTAGTCGGCGATTTCAGTACATACCCGACATATGCAGGTGGCGATCTCGGAGCAAATTACACTCCCGAAAAGACTACATTTAAGGTATGGGCACCGACATCAAAGGAAGTTGATCTTTATTTGTACAGCAGCGGTGATGAGAAGAGTGCAGGAGAGCTTGGGTCTGCGGTTAGCAACCAGCATATGACTCTTGATAAGTCGACAGGTGTCTGGAGTACTACGATAGAAGGTGACATTAAGAACACATACTATACATACTTTGTTAAGAACGACCTTAATCCTGACGGCGTTGAAGTTGTTGACATTTATGCAAAGGCTGCAGGTGTAAACGGAAATCGTGGTATGGTAGTAGATCTTGATTCAACCGATCCACAGGGCTGGGAGAACGACACGCATGTAATGACAAATGAGGTAACAGACGCTACCGTATGGGAAGTTCATATCAAGGACTTTTCATATGATCCTGAGTCGGGTGTAAGTGAAGCAAACAGAGGTAAGTATCTTGCTTTCACCGAGTTGGAAACAACACTTAAGAATGCAGGCGATATAAAGACCTGTATGAATTACCTTAAGGATCTTGGCATATCTTATGTTCAGATTAACCCGATGTACGACTTTGGTTCTGTTGATGAAACAGGCGACGATACACAGTTTAACTGGGGTTATGATCCGAAAAACTATAACGTTCCTGAGGGATCGTATTCTTCAAACCCATATGACGGAAATGTAAGAATTACCGAGATGAAGCAGATGATAAAGGCACTCCACGATAACGGTATAGGTGTTATTATGGACGTAGTTTATAACCATACTTATGCTTCGACAGATTCTTGGTTCAACCTTACAGTACCTGATTACTATTACAGACAGACATCATCAGGTGGTTGGTCGAACGGATCTGGCTGCGGCAACGATACGGCTTCCGAGCGTGAGATGTTTAAGAACTTTATGGTTGATTCGGTAGTATACTGGACTAACGAGTACCATATAGATGGATTTAGATTTGACCTTATGGGACTTCACGATTGCGATACAATGAACGCTATCCGCGATGAGCTTGATAAGATTGATACAAGAATTATTACATACGGTGAGGGCTGGGTTCTCGGAACAACCGTTGACAAGAAAAACTGGGCAGGCAACAGAACGCAGCTTTGCGAGCAGAGTAAGTCTATGAGAGTAAGCGAGAGAATAGGTTTCTTCAATGACGATGCCCGTGACTCATTAAAAGGTAAGGCATTTGATGATCTTACTTCTCCGGGATATGTTTCCGGCGTAGGTTCATTTGCAAATAAGCTTTATGACAGCATAAAAGGACATTATGACGGTTCATCAACATGGAAAACTCAGGTTCCCGGACAGAACGTAATGTATTCCTGCTGTCATGATAACCAGACACTTTATGACAGACTTGTTGCATCTACATACGGTACTGATACAAAGATGTACGGTGTGAGAGATGAGGTATTTGTATCAAACAACAAGCTTGCAAGCGCTATTGTTATGACATCTCAGGGCATGCCGTTTATACTTGCAGGTGAGGAATTTGCAAGAACCAAGTACGGCGATCACAACAGCTATAAGTCATCTCCTGACATTAATATGCTGGATTGGTCAAGAGCCGCAGATTTTGCTGATGTAGTGGCATATTACAAGGGCTGCATTGAGCTTAGAAATAAATTTAACGCATTCTCCGACGGTACTCATACTTCCGGCGACGCTATGGAGAAATTGGAAGTTCCTACAGGTGTTATCGGATACTCACTTAAGAACCTTGCAGACGCAGAGAACCAGTGGGACAATGTTCTTGTTTATTTCAACGGCACAACCGAAGATGTTGAAGTAACTCTTCCTGGCGAAAAAGAGGAAAGACTTTTAGGCGATGTTAACGGAGACGGAAAGGTTACCGCTAAGGATGCACTTCTTATTCTAAGATATACGATTAATTTACAAAAGCTAGATGATGAGCAGCTTAAGGTTGCAAACGTTCTTGGAGACGGTAAGGTTTCTGCAAAGGATGCTATGCATATTCAGAGATGCACTATCAATAATGCAAAGATAGGTTCATATGTTGTTGTTGTAAACGATCAGACAGCAGGCGTTGTTGATATTGACAGAGTAACCGATAAGGCTATCGTTAAGAAGAGTTCTGCTCTTATCCTTGTTCCGAAGGATAGTTTCGATGCAGTTACTGTAACAGATGAGGCAAAGGCATATGTTAGAGTAATGCACGTTGACAAATCAACAGGCAAAACATTCTATACTACAACAATTAAGGGTAAGCCGGGTCAGGCATATGTAACAAGTCCTGCAACAAACCTTGCTGTTGAGTATGATGTTGAATCAACTTCAAATAATACTACTGGCAAGATGACAGAAGGTACAACTAATGTTTACTACTATTATGTACCATTCCCGGGCGGTATCGGCACTGTAACGGTTAAGCATGTTAATCAGGACGGCAAAGCTCTTGCAGATCCGACAACAACACGTGCAAGAAACGGTGATACATATACAACATCGTTCAAGAACTTTGACTGGTATGAGCTTGATAAGGATAACTATCCTGCAAATGCAGAGGGTACTTATAACGGCGATACAGAAGTAGTTTACACCTATATTTACAATAAGCCTGAGAGAACAACAGAATATGTTCAGTCCACAATTCACCTCAAGATAACAGGTGAGGACTTCCACCCGAACTTCTATATTTGGGACGTTGATCTCACAAGCGGACAGCAGCTCCCTGAGGCAAAGGGCTGGCCGGGAACAAAGGGCGTAAAAGACGCTAACGGTTGGTACAATTTCACATTCAACAACTATAACACATTTAACTGGATAGTAAATGGCGACAACGGACAGACACCTGATATGGTAGGTTCCGGCGATCTGTGGCTTGTAGCAGACAGCTCACCTCAGAGTATTAAGGTATATAAAGAAAATCCGTTTGGTGACGACGATAAGCCTGCAGAGGGCGGTACTGTTGCAACACCAGATAAGCCAAAGAGAAGCACAGATCTTGTAAAATCCACAATTCATGTTAAGGTTGAGAATGCAAAGTTTACTCCTTATTTATACATTTGGGATCCGACATCAGCTAAGCTTCCTGATGAGAAAGCATGGCCGGGAATAAAGCTTACCGATGCTGACGATGAAGGTTGGTACACATTTGAATTTGAAAACTATAATGATTTCAACTGGATACTCAATGACGGTAAGGGCAATCAGACAGATGATATGGAGCATGCTTCAGGAGATCTTTGGATAGTTGCTGACGGCTCTGCAACTAAAGTTAATGTAACGAGTGAGAAACCGTAAGGTTCGCTAAATCTAATTGATATTTGACGTGATTAATAATTGACAGAAAACGGTTGGCGGTGTGCAAAAGCATATCGCCAACTGCTGATGATATGAGCCTTTTTTAAGAATATAAAAAAAAGACTTGAAATTGAAACGTAAATGTGATAAAATAATATAGTAAGATTTTAAAGTAAGGAGTGGACAGCATGTGGGTCCGCTCCTTTGTATTTGATACGGAGTGATAAAATGGCTAAGAAAAAGGGCGGAAATACCGTACAGAGCGTATGGACGTTAGCTGAGCCGATAGTAAATTCGTTTGGTCTGAAGCTTTGGGACGTCCGATATGTAAAAGAAGGTGCGTCATGGTATCTGAGAATATATATAGACCGTGACGAGGGCGTTACTATCGAAGACTGTGAGAATGTCAGTCGTGCAATCGATACACCGCTCGATGAACTTGATCCGATAGACGGAGAGTATTGCCTTGAGGTTTGCTCACCCGGAATTGAAAGAGAATTAATCAGAGATGAGCATTTCCTTGAGTATATCGGAGCTGATATAATGGTAAAAATGATACGTCCGATAGACGGAATAGGCAAGGAGTTTAACGGAGTTCTCAAAGCTTATGAGAATTCGCAGGTTACGGTCGAAGATCACAGCGGAGAAAATGAGGTTACCTTTAATAAAAAGGACGCAGTTTATATTAAATTGGACGATTTTGAATAGTGGGATTATAAACGTAGAAAGGGTAGATAAACATGAAAAAGAAAAGCGCTGGCACAGAGAATGAATTCAATATGTTTGAAGCTATGAAAGAGCTTGAAAAAACAAGAGGCGTGCCGATTACATCAATAATAGAGAATATAAAGAAGTCTATCGAAAAAGCTTGTAAGAGCAGTCTTGAGAATGAAGATGTTGTATTCTATGTAGATGAGGAAAAAGAGATCTTTAATGTGTATGTAAGAAAGACAGTAGTAGATTATGTTACGGATCCCAATAAAGAGATTTCCGAACAGGACGCAAGAGATATTGATATAAATGCGGAAATCGGAAGCAAGGTGAAGATACTTGTTGATCCGAAGAAACTGGGAAGAATTTCTATTCAGAACGCAAGAAGTGTTATTAGACAGGGTATTAGAGATAAAGAGAGAGAGCTAACAATTGAGGAATTTACAAAGAAGCAGAAGGAGATAGTATCTGCTTATGTTGTAAATATTGATCCTGAGACGGGTAATGCTTCGATCAAGATAGATAAATCAATAGCAACACTTACTAAAGCTGAACAGGCAGGATTAAAGGATCTCAAAGAGGGAGATGTAGTAAAGGTTTATATCGCAGATATTCTCAGTGATACGGAACCTACTCCCGGAAAGAAAGGTAAAAATAAAGGCCCTAAGGCTATTATCAGTAGAACCTGTAATGAGTTTATAGAGAGATTGTTTGAGCTTGAAGTTCCTGAGATAAAGGACGGTATAGTTGAGATAAAGGCTGTTGCAAGAGAACCGGGTTCAAGAACAAAAATTGCCGTTCTCAGAAAGAAAGCAGATGTAGATCCGGTAGGCGCATGTATAGGTGCAAGAGGTACCCGTGTAGAGAAGATAGTTGAGGAACTTGGCGGAGAAAAGATAGATATAATCGAATATAAGGATAAGCCGGAGGAGTTTATTGCAAATGCACTTTCACCGGCATCTGTAATAAGCGTTAAGGTAATAGAGGACGATCCGGAAAATAAGGTTAAAAAGTGTGAGGTAACAGTACCTGATGATCAGCTGTCTCTTGCAATTGGTAATAAAGGTCAGAATGCAAGACTTGCAGCAAGACTAACCGAATGGAAGATAGACATTCGTCCCGAGAGCGGTGTTTATAAAACAACAGATAGTGAAGAGGAGAACATGATTGCTGCCGAAGACAGCGCAGAGGAAATGATTGATCTGGGCGACGACGGCATGTCAGAGACACAAGATAATAACGAGTAATTTGATATAGCAGGTGAAAGGCGGAGTGACTGTGGTAAAAAAGAAAATACCGCTGAGAAAATGCAGCGGCTGCGGTGAAATGAAGCCGAAGAGAGAGCTAATCAGAGTGGTAAAGGCTCCCGATGTAAAGGACGAAGAGGGAAATGTAATACAGAAAGGCGAGGTGTCGCTTGATCTTACCGGAAAAAAAGCGGGCAGGGGAGCGTATCTTTGCAGAAGTCTGAAATGCCTTGCCGCAGCAAAGAAAGCAGGACGCTTTCAAAAGGCTTTTTCGTGCAGTATTCCCGCAGAAGTATTTGAAGGTATGGAGGAGGAATTAGCGGAGTATGAATGATAATGTAATGGGATTTCTTGGTCTGATAAGAAGAGCAGGAAAACTCACAATAGGTTGTGATCCGGTTGTTACTTCGATGTCTGAGGGGAAAGCGAAACTGGTAATCATGGCAAAAGATATTTCCGAAAATACGAAGAATACCATACTTAAGAATTCAGACAGATATAATGTGCATACATTAGTATCGGACTGCAAAAAAGATGAGCTTAGTTTTGCAGTTGGAAAATTAGCTGCAGTTGTTTCGATAGACGACCTGAATTTTGCAAACAGTCTGAAAAAGAAGCTTACCGACGAAAAGGAGGAATGTTAATATGATGATAAGATACAAGGTTAATGATATAGCAAAGGATCTTGGAGTAACAGGAAAAGAGATAGTAAATGTTCTCCAGGAATATGCTGCTCCCGATGCAAAGAAGAAAAGCGCACAGTCAGCCTTGACAGAGGAGGAGCTAAATATAATACTTGAGCATTACACGAAAAAGTTTGAAGTGAAAAGCATAGACGCTTATCTTGCCTCTGCTGCAAATACAAACGAAGAGCAGACAGCCGATGAAGTTGCAGAGGATACCGCAACAACGCAGGAGCCGACAGCTGCCCCTGTAACTAATGTACAACAGGGCGGTAAGGATGCTAAAAAAGATAATGAGGTAAAGGACGTCAAAGAGTTTAAAGACACAAAGAAGGATAAAAAGGACGTTAAGGATAATAAGGACAATAGGAATAACAGAAACTTTAAGGAGAATAATAAAGACAGCAAGGGCAAGGATAATAAGGATATCAAGGATAACAAGGACAACAGAGATACCAAAGACAGCAGAGATAACAAGGATATCAAAGACAACAAAGAGAGTAAAGAGGTAAAGAAAGCAGCTCCGAAGCAGGATAAGCAGGATAAACCTCAGAACGGCAATCAGAAAAAGCCTGACAATCGCAGAAAGCCTGAGCCAAAGCAAGAGAAAAAGAACACCGTTGACCGCAAGCCGCAGCAGAATGTGCCCGTATCATCACAGAATGATAATAACGATGCAGTATATATTTCAGATGACAGCGGCAGCAGAAGAGGTTCAAGAGTAATAGATACAAGAGCGGCAGTTGTAGATATTGAGAGATATAATGAGAAATACGATAATCTTGCAAGTGAGAAGATAAAGAGCGATAATATCGTAAGCAAGCAGAAGATAAACCAGAAGTCACAGCGTAAGGGCAAGCCGAAGAATTCCCGCAAGGAAACAGAGCAGGAGCGTCTTAAGAGAATAGAAGCGGAAAGAAAGAAGAAGCCTATCACTGTAACAATTCCGGATGAGATTACTGTATCGGAGCTTGCACTCAGATTAAAGGTTACTGCAACAGAGCTAGTAAAGAAACTATTCCTTATGGGTGTAGTTGCGTCAATGAATGATGTAATAGATTTTGATACAGCAGCACTTGTAGCAATGGAGTTCCATGCAAAGGTTGAAAAAGAGGTAGTAGTAACAATCGAAGAGAGGATTATCGATGACAGCGAAGACAGCGATGAAAACCTTGTTGAGAGAGCGCCGGTAGTAGTTGTTATGGGCCACGTTGACCACGGTAAAACATCGCTGCTTGATGTAATCAGACAGGAGAATGTTACGGCAACTGAGGCAGGCGGCATTACACAGCATATAGGTGCATACAGAGCACAGATAGACGGCAAGGAGATAACATTCCTTGATACACCTGGTCATGAGGCTTTCACAACAATGAGAGCAAGAGGTGCACAGGTAACAGATATAGCTATTCTTGTAGTAGCAGCAGATGACGGTATTATGCCGCAGACAATTGAAGCTATAAACCATGCAAAGGCAGCAGGCGTATCGATAATTGTAGCTATCAACAAAATAGACAAAGAAGGCGCTAACGTTGATATGGTAAAGCAGCAGCTTACTGAGTACAATATTGTACCGGAAGAATGGGGCGGAGATACACCGTGTATTCCGGTATCTGCAAAGAAGAAGCAAAACATAGACGAACTGCTTGAAATGGTTCTTCTAGTTGCAGAGATGAAAGAGCTGAAAGCTAACCCCGACAGAGCAGCAAAGGGTACCGTAATTGAAGCAAGACTTGATAAGGGTAAAGGCCCTGTTGCCACAATGCTTGTACAGAACGGTACACTCAGAATTGGCGATATAGTAGTTGCAGGAACCGCAGTCGGCAGAGTAAGAGCAATGACAAACTACAAGGGTGAGAGAGTTAAAGAAGCAGGTCCGTCATATCCTGTTGAGATAACAGGTCTTGACGATGTACCGTCAGGCGGAGATACATTCAACGCAGTATCCGATGAGCGTCTTGCAAGAGAACTTGTTGAACAGAGAAAATCTCAGGCTAAGGAAGAGCTGTTTAATGCACAGAAGCCGTCAATGGTTACTCTTGACAACCTCTTTGAACAGATGCAGATGGGCGATGTAAAGGAGCTCAAGATAATTGTAAAAGCCGACGTACAGGGATCGGTTGAAGCAGTAAAGCAGTCGCTTGAAAAGCTGTCAAACGATGAAGTAAGAATAAACGTGATCCACGGTGCGGTAGGTGCAATTCGTGAGTCTGACGTAATGCTTGCATCAGCTTCAAGTGCGATAATTGTAGGCTTTAATGTTAGACCGGATCCTGTTGCAGAGGAGAATGCAAAGCGTGACGGTGTTGATCTCAGATGTTACAGAATTATCTATGACTGCATTGAAGAGATAGAAAGCGCTATGAAGGGAATGCTTGCTCCAAAGACAAGAGAGGTAGTACTTGGCAGAGCAGAGTGCAGAAACGTTATCAAGATAAAGAATGTAGGTTTTATCGCAGGATCATATGTGCTTAGCGGTAAGGTTGCAAGAAACTCCCAGGTGAGAGTAGTGCGTGACGGAATAGTTATCTTTGAGGATACAATGAGCTCACTGCAGAGATTCAAGGACTCTGTAAAAGAGGTAACAGCAGGTTTTGAGTGCGGAATAGGACTTGAAAAGTTTGCAGACCTTAAAGAGGGAGATATTCTTGAATCGTTTATAATAGAGGAATACAGAGATTAATTGAGTGAAAGATGAGAATTGCAGATATATAATATTTGCAATCTCATTTTCTTAACAATACGATTTATGATATAAAAGGAGAATAATATGGCAAGTCACAGAATGGGAAGAACCACAGAGGATATAAAGCGAGAGCTTACAGCAGTTCTTCGTGAACTGAAAGATCCACGTGTGGCTGGTTCTATGATAAGCATTGTGCGTGTTGAGGTGTCAAACGATCTCAGCTATTGCAAGGTGTATGTCAGTGCTATGGAGGGACTTGACAGGGCTAAGGAGGCAGTTAAGGGACTTAAGTCTGCAAGCGGATTTATCCGTCACGAGATTGGCTCAAGGCTTTCGCTTCGCCATGTTCCCTCAATGATATTTGAAGCAACCGATTCGATTGAATACAGTGCAAATATATCCCGCATATTGGGGGAGCTTGACATAAAGGAAGATGAAGATGAACAGTCTGAGTGAAATAGCTTGTTTTTTGGAGAGCAGGGATAAGTATGTGATACTAACACATATCTATCCCGACGGAGATACGTTAGGTTCCGCTTTTGCACTGTGCAGGGCATTGAGAAAGCTTAACAAGCAGGCAAGGGTGCTGATTAACGGTACTCTTGCTGAAAAGTTCTCATATCTTGCAACGAATATGGAGGAGCAGAACTTTGAGTATGAAACGGTAGTGTCGGTAGATATAGCGTCACCGGAGCTATTGGGAGCATTCAAAGACGAATTTGAAAGCAAGATAGATGTTTGTATAGATCATCATGCATCTAACTCTATGAGCGCAAAGATGATTTATGTAAACTCTGAGGCGGCCTCAAACTGTGAGAATATATACAGACTCATTAAACAGCTTGAAACACAGATAGATCCGCTAATGGCGAACTGTATATATACAGGAGTATGTACAGATACAGGGTGTTTTAAGTTTACGAACGTTACGCCTGATACAATGCGAATAGCTGCTGAACTAATGGAGCTTGGCTGTAAAAGTGCAGAAATAAACAAAGCGATGTTTGACACAAAATCGTTTGCAAGAATTAACATAGAACGTGAAGTTTTGAATACGCTGAGTTTTTATGAGGAAAACAAGATAGCTGTTGTATATACAACACTTGAAATGGAGAAGCGTAGTGGTGCAAAAGATTCCGATATGGACGGACTGGCTGCACTTCCAAGACAGATAGAGGGAGTGTGCATCGGTATAACCGTTAAGGAAAAGGGCGAAAACTACTTTCGTATAAGCGTTCGCACAAACGACGGACATGACGCCGCTTGGATATGCAGTAAATTTGGCGGCGGAGGACACTTCGCTGCGGCAGGATGTTCAATAAACGGTCAGCTTGACGAAGTGATAAAGCAGATAGTAAATGTAAGTATAGAAGAGCTTAACCGCTGACGGAGGAGTATTGTGGACGGAATAATCGTTGTTAATAAACCTCAGAATTTTACGTCGTTTGATGTGGTTGCGGTGATGAGAAGGCTTTGCGGACAGCGTAAGATAGGGCATACCGGTACGCTTGATCCTATGGCAACAGGTGTACTACCGCTTCTTTTGGGTAATGCCACAAGAGCACAGGATATACTGCCTGACAGCGATAAGGAGTATGTCGCACAATTTAAGCTGGGTGTTCGCAGTGATACTCTTGATATATGGGGAACGCTGCTTGAAGAAAACCCTGTATTGTGCAGCGGCTTTGAAATATTGAATATTATTCCAAAATATACAGGCGAAATATCTCAGCTTCCGCCAATGTATTCTGCTGTGAAAAAGGACGGAGTAAGGCTGTACGATCTTGCAAGGCAGGGCATAGAGGTTGAGAGAACTCCGCGAACGGTTAATGTTTCAGAGTTAAAGCTTTTGACCTATGATGATGAAACACATATAGGTCAGATAAAGGTATCGTGTTCAAAGGGTACATATATTCGCTCACTAATTGACGATATTGGAAACGATCTTGGTTGCGGTGCTGTTATGACATCGCTTGTAAGAACAAAAGCGTGCGGTTTTTCTCTTGAAGACAGCGTCACTTTAGATGAGATAAGAGAATTGTCGCATGAGGGAGAGCAAAGTGAAAATACTGATAAGCTGTTGCGTTCATGCGAAAGTTTGTTTGATGTTTACCGCAGGATCAATGTAAGTGATAAACAGGCAGTGCGGTTTTTAAACGGAGGTTCGATAGACATAGACAGAACTTCCATAAAGAACAGTGTCAATGATGGCGAGAAAATTAGAGTATGTGACAGAAACGGTAATTTTATCGGATTGGGAAAGATAGATGCGGAAAAAAGGCTTGTAAAAATTTTCAAGTTATTCCCGTCTGACAAAAACAAAGGAGATTAAGTATGAAAAAGATATTATCTTTGATAGTTGTTTGTGCTGTATCGATAGTAATGCTTGTTGGCTGCAGCGAAAGTTCCGGCGGTGCAGCATCAGGTAATAACGGTTCGGCTGATATTACGGCTACAAACAGCAGTTCAGATACACAGTCGGTTGATGCTTCGGGCTACGAAAAGAGCTTTGAAGGTTTTGTGCAGTATATGACAGAGGGCGGATACATAAAAGGTGACGGCACAGACCTTACGGCAGCAGCAATAGGTGCGAAACAGGGAAAGAGATATACAATTTCCTCAGGAACTTCGAAATACTATGTTGAACTGTATGAGTATGAGGATCAAACTTCTGATATTGCACAGAGAACTATTGCCAATGCAAAGGGTGACCATTCATTTCATCTTATGGACAGCACAGAGAGTGCAACCGCTAATACTTATGCGGTAGTAACAGAGGACGGCAAGTTCCTGATGTTGTTTACAGACAGCTCATCAAACGACGCTCCTTCAGAGAAAAAAGAGAGTGCGGCAAAAGCTGTTGAAAGCTTTAAATAAAGATAAAACGATATAAAAACAGACTGCTGTATGAAAGAATGACAGCAGTCTAATTTTTTACAATAAAGTAAAGTGACGCAGAAAAGAAAATCCCCCGAAAACGAGTCGGGGGAAGTTGTAATATTGACTAAAATGATTAAGCCTTACCAACAGAACCGAAGAGCTCCATTTTCTCCTTAACAGTAGCCTTAATAGCCTCAAAGCCCGGTGCGAGGAGTTTTCTTGGATCAAAGCCCTTACCCTGGAGATCCTTGCCATCTTCGATGTACTTTCTTGTAGCTTCCTGGAATGAGAGCTGGCACTCTGTATTAACGTTGATCTTAGAAACGCCGAGAGTGATAGCCTTTTTAATCATGTCAGCAGGAATACCTGTACCGCCGTGGAGAACGAGAGGCATTTCGCCGGTTTTAGCCTGAATAGCATCGAGTACGTCGAACTGTAAGCCAGCCCAATTCTCAGGGTACTTACCATGAATGTTGCCGATACCAGCAGCAAGCATATCAACGCCGAGATCAGCGATAGTTTTGCACTCTTCAGGATCTGCACATTCGCCCATACCAACAACGCCGTCTTCTTCGCCGCCGATAGAGCCAACCTCACACTCAATAGAAAGACCAAGGTTATGAGCAACGTTTACAAGCTCAGAGGACTTAGCGAGGTTTTCCTCAAAAGGATAGTGAGAGCCGTCGAACATGATTGAAGTGAAGCCTGCTTCGATACACTTATAGCAGCCTTCATATGTACCGTGGTCAAGATGAAGAGCAACCGGAACAGTAATTCCAAGAGATTCGTCCATAGCTTTAACCATAGCAGCAACAGTCTTAAAGCCAGTCATATATTTGCCTGCACCCTCAGATACGCCGAGAATAACAGGAGACTGAAGTTCCTGAGCTGTAAGAAGGATAGCCTTTGTCCACTCCAGATTGTTGATATTGAACTGACCTACTGCATAATGACCTTGCTTAGCCTTTGTAAGCATTTCTTTAGCGTTTACTAAAGCCATTGTATTCACACTCCTAAAAGTTTATTTGTTGGGGAAGATATCCCGTTCCTACTAATTATACTATATTTTAAAGAAAATATAAAGTGGTATTGTAAAAAAAATTGAAAAATTTTGAAAAATTTTGAAAAATAATCTCCCTGTACAAAAGTTTGGTACAGGGAGATTAATAGGAAGAATATATTATTTAATTTCTCGTGAAGTCCGCTGAACGATTTGAACGCAAAACGAATATTTCGGTAAGGTTTCTGCCAGTGCGATACTTTTCAGATTTGTACGATTATCAAAAAAATAAAGACGATGTAAAATGAAAAAAGCACGTTGAATAAACGTGCCTTTTCATATAAAGTTTTAAAGAAAAGAAAAGAAATGTGTAAAACTCAGTAATAAAATAATATCTTAAAAATACCTACCAAACCTTTTTTAGTACATTAAAATAATATCACATTTTAATAAAACTGTCAATAACGATTATGAAAAAACAATAAATTTTCGTCTTGTAACAATAGTTATTATAGCACTTTGTTGTAATTATACAAATCGTTTAGCATAAAACGACAAAAAATATCATCAAAACTATATAAATTGACAAAAATAGGCATATTTATTCTATTCCGCTAATAAGAATATACTGTAAATCATAAGATGACTATTCATGGATAAATATAAAAATTTTCTTGTAATAAGTGGAATTATGTTGTATAATTAATAAAGATAGTGGTATTTATACTTTTTTGAATAATAATCAGATAATATAAAGGACGTGTTGATTTTGGCTAAGACTATTGTCAGAATACTCAATCATACAATAACTATTACTTCGGACGAAGACCAGGAGTACATGGATAAAGTTGCTTCAAAGATTGAACGCAAAGTAAAGCGTTTGTCAGATGAACTGCATACACGCAATATGACAGAAGTTGCATTGTTTGTCGCTATGGACTACTGTGACCAGTTCACAAAGGCTATGGACGATAATGCTAATCTCAGAGGACAGATAAAGGATTATCTTCAAGAATCAGCTTTTTCAAGAAAACAGTATGAAGATACAAAAAAAGAGAATGAACAGCTAAAAAACGAGATAAATGCGTTACGTGCAAGGTTATCATCTGAAAATACTTCTGCAAGGACGGTAAAATCAGAGAGAACCGAAAAAATAGAAAAACCTGTAAAAACAGATGTATCCGCTACAATTCGTAAAACCGAAAGTGCACCAACGGTACAGGTAAAACTGCCTGTTCTTGAAAAGAAAAGCGTTGAAATGCCGGCAGAGTCTAAAGCGCCGATACAAGGAACATTTGACGAGGACGTATTCGGTGAGACCGCCGACGCTACCGCTGAGATAATGAGTTTCTTTGAGCAAAAAGCCTTCATGGACGATGACGATGATGAATAATTCAATTGAAATTCTTGCCCCATGCGGATCTTATGATTCGGTAGTGGGTGCTGTCAGACAAGGAGCCGATGCCGTGTACATTGGCTCCTTGCGGTTTAGTGCAAGAGCTTATGCGAAAAATTTTGACAGCAATGAACTAAAAAAGGCAATAGACTATTGTCATCTGCACGGAGTAAAAGTGCATATTACGCTCAATACGCTTGTGAGCAGCGATGAACTACCGATTGCCATAGAAACCGCCAAAACAGCATATTTTGCAGGAGCGGACGCATTTATTGTGCAGGACTTCGGGCTTGCCGATATAATAAAAAAAACATTTCCGGATATTGCGCTTCATGCTTCAACACAAATGTCGGTTCATACTCCGGCCGGGGCAAGGATATTATACGAAAACGGTTTCGACAGAGTTGTTTTGGCAAGAGAGATGAGTCGTGAGGAAATACGCGAAGTAGTTGACTCCTGCGATATAGAAACAGAAGTGTTTGTACACGGAGCATTATGTATGTGTGTGTCCGGTCAGTGCTATCTGTCTGCTATGATAGGAGGCAGAAGCGGCAACAGGGGACGATGTGCTCAGCCATGCAGATTGCCTTTTAAGGTGAAATGCGGTACGGGTTATGACCTTAGCCTAAAGGATAACTGTATACTAAACGAATTATGTGAGCTTGCAGAAATCGGAGTAACTTCAGCCAAGATAGAGGGCAGAATGAAACGTCCTGAGTACACTGCAATGGCAGTTGCAGTGGCAAAACACTCAGTTGAAAACGGTGTGGCAGATAAGCAGGAGCTTGACAGGCTTAGAGCGGTATTCTCAAGAAGCGGGTTTACAAACGGGTATTATTACGGGAAGACGGGCAGAGAAATGTTTGGAACACGCTCAAAGGAAGACGTAATCTCCGCAACGGAAGATGTCCTTTCCGATATACGTGCAGAGTATAAGGACGAAGTGCAAAGCAATGCGGTGTCATTTACGCTCAGTGTACAAAACGGAATTCCTGCGAAACTTTCTGCACGGTGCAAGGGTTATATAGTGCAGACAGAGGGTGCTGTTCCCGAAATTGCAAGGAGTGTTCCGCTAAGTGAGGAGAAGGCAAAAGTACAGCTAAACAAAACAGGCGGTACAGCATTTTATGCAGAGAGTATCTCAGTGATGATAGAGGAAGGACTTACAATTCCGGTATCTTCACTGAACAATATGAGAAGAGATACACTTGCAAAGCTGGAAAGTCTTATTACAGCCATACCTGAAAGAAGTTTTATAGAACCTTATTATAAAAACGACACACCTGAAAAGCGTGTCGGAGAGATGAAGTATAGAGTACATTTCCGCCACTGTGATATACCTGAAATATTTAAGAAATGTGAAATTGTCTATGTGCCTGTGTTTTCAAAAAAAGAAGATATATCCGGACTTATACGCAAAGGATATAATATAGGTGTAGAAATACCCAGGGTCGTATTCGGGCAGGAGAAGATTTTAAAACAAAACCTTGAGGAGATTGTAAAAATCGGTGTAACGGATGTTTACTGTAATAATATTGGAATTGTTGCACTTGCGTCTGAGATGGGAATGACTGTACACGGAGGATTTGGTCTGAATATATTTAACAGTTATTCTTTAGACTTCATTGAGCGTATCGGGGTAAAAGATACAGAGTTGTCGTTTGAACTAACGGCAGGAATGATAAACCGTATTTCGGGCAATATAAAAACAGGTGTTGTGGGATATGGGTATCTGCCTCTTATGATAACAAGAAACTGCCCGAATAAAAACGGCAGGGGTTGTAAGGAATGTCATGGAAAAAGCACGATAAAGGACAGAAAGGGTAATGAGTTTACTTTGATGTGCGGTGCAGGCTGTACGCAGCTGCTAAATTTTACTCCGCTTGTTTTATCCGATAAACAGGACAGTTTTACCGGTGCAGAGTTTATGTCGCTGCATTTTACTCATGAATCAAATGATGAGTGTGTTGATGTAATGATGAATTATATGAAAAAGAAAAAACCTCATGGAGAATATACAAGAGGTTTATATTTCAGAGGAGTTGAATAAGCGGATAATGGATATTCTGAAAATCAAGAAAATGAGAGAGAATGCGGTAATACCGGAACGGGCAACAGGTGGTTCGGCAGGATTGGACCTTTATGCATGTATAGATGAGCCGGTTTCAATCGGAAGCGGTGATTTAAAACTAATACCAACAGGAATAGCTATTGAACTTGCAAACAGAAATACAGTTGCATTGATATTTGCAAGGAGCGGACTGGGTATAAAGCACGGAATAGCTCCCAGTAATGCTGTCGGAGTGGTAGACAGCGATTACAGAGGTGAAATATGCGTTGGACTTACGAATCACGGAAAAGAAACATTTGTAATTGAACCGAAGATGAGAATAGCACAGCTTATATTAATGCCGGTTATTATTCCTGAAATAGAAGTAACAGAAGAACTAAGCGATACTGTAAGAGGCGAAGGCGGTTTTGGTTCGACAGGGGTAAAGTAAATGTGGAACATGGTTTATGCTGTTATAGGAGCGTATCTGATATTAATAAATATAGCTGTAATAGCCATATACGGTATTGATAAAAGAAAAGCGATAAAAAACAAAAGACGCATTTCAGAGAAAACGCTGATACTATTTGCATTGGCAGGCGGTGCATTTGGAGCGGTCTTGGCGATGTATATTTTTCATCATAAAACAAAGAAACCGAAGTTCTATATAGGGATACCTTTAATACTGATCATACAAATAGTGCTTGCAGTGATGTTGATAATATTTACACAAAAATAAAAAGGGGGAGAGAAAATCCCCCTCTTTTTTATACCGTAAAATATGGATCATCATACGAATTATATGTGAAAGTATTGTCCGCAAGAGAATTTGTATCTTTATAACCGATAGAATATCTTAGTATCATCATTGAATCAGCTGCTGTAACTCCACGTTTTCCGTCAATGTTTGCTTTAATGTTGTCGTACTTTTTGAAGCTTCGCATATCTAACGAAAGCTGAAGAATGTACAAAGCGTCTGCCGCAGTTATTTCTCCATCGTTGTTGAGATCTCCTATTAACTCTGTGTGATCGTTTATATATTTCTCAAAAAAATCATTGTCCGAACATCGATAGTACGATTTAGGCGGTTCGTAGTAATTAATTGTGAGATAAGGTGATAATTCGGGAGTGTATATTGTGTTGCGGCCTGCACGAAGTTCCTCTGTTTGATTGGCTGTGCCATCGTTTATGATTAACTTTATATCTCCGTTATCATTTTCTCCGTAATCTTTTAAGTCAATTTTAAAAATTTCAGAGTTATCAAGAGTAATGTTTATGGTTTTTATTTCAATTCCAGGCCATTCGATTTGGTTTTTTCCGTTTTTATAAAAAACATTGACTTTATCCCAGTTGTTGGAGTTTTTAAAGTATATCGGAAACGTATCGGAATCACTCCGTATATTTTTCAGGTAGCGATTAAAGTAAAAGGCACGTTCGTTGAGAAAATTATATAAATAACTTATTTGGTCAATATAGTTATATCCTACAAACGGATTTATTTGATTTTCGACTATTGGCCATCTGAACAGATCCAGATTTGCACTGCTTTCCAGAATTTCAATATACTTTTCCATTGAACAAATATGTTCTCCCGAATTATCTGTTTTTCCCAAGAGGATCTGCAAAGCAGGTTTGAATTTAGTATTGTACATTTTACAAACAGTGTCTCTGAAATCTTCATGCTGGAAAAGCATTGCGAAAATCGTGTATTCGCCGTTTTTGAGTTTAGTTTTCTCAGCATATATACTGTCTGCTTGCTGCATGGAAACGCCATCTTTTTCATAAATATAGTTTCCGAATGCATAATCAAAGTCCCAAGGACAAGACGCATGGACTTTACCGTCGCCGTTTGTATCACAGTCCTTGTAAAAGAAACAGCTTGTCATGCCTGTATCTCCCTCTAAGGTATATTCCTGCAAGAGAAACATAAGTGCTGCCGATTCAATGTCAAGGTAATCGGTGTAGTGTCTGCCTTTTGGGTTAGAACCGTTTTCGGAATATATAGCGTCCTCCATATCCTGAACATAGCTTTTGATATATTCCGCCTGTGCTTTTGTAGGGTGTTCGGGGTTTTTGATAACTACATATTGTCCTCTGTCTGTAATAAAACCGCTAGGTTCGGTTTCATACCTTTTTTCAAATTCCCATTCCAGCAAATACCCCCCTGTAATATCGGTGGGATTTATAGGGATATCGTAATATTTGATATTGCTTTTTCTTATGTTTTTGAATGAATCAAGATCGGTATCGTTAGCTTTTTCTGTTAGTTCTTCAAGATCATTTATTTTTACAAGATTATTTTTGCCGACTTCGACCTTTTCCGTAAGCTGATATATTCCTGCGTATTCTCCGTTCAGGTAGAGATCGGTAAAAGCAGAATCAGGAGAAAACTCAATTCCTACTTCGTCGGCTAAATCGTAAGCTATCTTATTTCTAAGCATGGAGTTATCCAATGCATTGGCGATAAGGCACCATTTTTTGCTTGTATCCATTCCAAGAAGAGATGATTTTTTTTCGAGTTTAATGTTGTATGGTTTTTTATCATTGTTTTTCCATGTACTGTTTCCTCTACCCTTAATGTATTCTAGGTTACCATTGTAATCAGACGTACCGTCAGGCTGTGTAACAAGGATTTCTCCCGCTTCCTTATAGTTTTTATTTTTGTGGACGTTGTACATGCTTCCCGATGCAGTATTAATATACACCGATCCGATCGATTCTGATTGGGCGATGGTAAGTAGAAATGTGTCATCTCCCGCTGTTACAGTATAATCGCCGCTGCCTTTTATAGCAGATGAAGGTTCTCCGCTGATAATTTCTGTACCGTTTATGGAAGGGTTTTCAGAGAAAGTGTGCCAAAGAGTAAGGTTTTCAAGATCAGCACTTGCCGGCATAAACAGAAAGTAATGAGATGAGGAAACACCAGTGTTAGTGAGATTTTTACCGATGTCTTTATCGGAAAACCATTTTACGCAACCGACTGAGTTTTGATCGACTGACTTAACATAAGGGTTACCTTCAGCCCAGATTGCAGGTGATGAAGATACGGCAGAGGGCAATGCATTGTCATCTGTGTTATATAAAGTATTAATAGGAATTATTACTGTAAGAAACGTAAGCAGTACAGATAGTTGTATTTTTGATTTTGACATAAAAATCCCCGTCCTTTCAATAATAATCAACAAGATTAGTGTTGATTATTATTGGCTATTGATTTCGTTGTATTCCGACATTGTACACATATAATATGTCGAATCATTGTTAGTTTTATATGGAACCGAAGAGGGTGTATATATTGAGTGATTTACTACATGAAGATCTTCTGTCTGTTCTCCTTGTCCGTTGTTGAAAACTATCATCAGCTTACCGTTATCAGTTTCACCGTTTACGCTAAAGTCATATTTATAAATACCGTTTGTTTCATCAACCGGTTGCATACGCTGACCGGGCCATGAGTACTGCTTATTGCCTTCCCAGTAATAAAGATTGACTTCGTCCCAGTTCTTGCTGTTTTTGAAATATACGGTAAAGCTGTCAAGTTCGTTTTGTACCTTATCGGAAGATTTGCTGTTTATTTGTTTGTCAAATATTTCTTCGGTACAGGAGTAATAAGATTTAGCGCCGTCTGTATCTTGTACCGATCGGGAGGGAGTGTCAGAGGGGGTATATAATGTGTTGGCGGTTACTTTGAGATCTTCGGTTTGTTCACCGTTGCCGTAACCGTTATTAAAAACTATCATTAACTTACCGTTATCCGTTTCGCCGTTTATGCTAAAGTCATATTTATAAATACCGTTTGTTTCATCAACCGGTTGCATACGCTGACCGGGCCAAGCGTACTGTTTGGTGCCCTGCCAGTAATAGATATAGACTTCGTCCCATTTCTTGACATTTTTAAAATATACGGTATAGCCGTCGGAAGTGTTTTGTACGATATCAGATTTTTTATCTAAGAATTCTTTGTTGAGGAGACCTGCACGTTCGGTGGTAAAAAATTTGAGATAGCTTATCTGTTCTTTGTAGGTATAACCTGCACTTGGAACAAGCAGGTGATCTTTGATTTTCCACCTTATGAAGTTCATTTCGGGGCTTGAACCAAGTAACTCTCTGTATTTAGAGTATGAGCAGATGTACTCTCCCGATGTGTTCTCATTGCTGTTTAAAATATCAACTGCATTCTTGAATCTTTCTTGATACAGCTTTTTAACAGTATCTATAAAATCACTATGTTGACAAAGCTGTGAGAAGATAGTTCGCTGACCGTTAACGTACTGGTATGCGTTTTGAGCAAAGAGCATGTTTGTACTGACCATAGGTACACCGTCTTTGCTGTCCTCAAGGTTGCCGAACGCCACGTCAAAGTCCCATACGGGAGAAGCATGTATTTTGCCGTCACCGTTGGAATCGGACTCTTTGTAGAAAAAGCAGCTTGTAATACCTGAGTCAATGTTGAGTGAATACTCCTGTATGAGGTACATCAGTGCGGCAGATTGAATGTCAATATAATCTGTGTAATACTTGCCTTTAGAATTAGTACCGTTTTCGGAATATATAGCGTCCTCCATATCCTGCACAAAGTTTTTGATATATTCGGTTTGTGCCTTTGAAGCATATTCGGGACTTCTTACAACTACAAATTGACCAAGATTAGTTTTAAAACCTGAGGGAGCGTCCGTAAATTTATTATTAACCTCCCATTCAAGAAGATAACCTCCTGTGATATCGTCGGGGTTGTTGGGAATATCACAGTATTTTATGTCGCCTGAAAAAACCTGTCTATATGTTTCAATATCGGTATCGTTAGCTTTTTCTGTAAGGGAGGCAAGATCGTTTATTTTCACAAGGTTGTTTTTGCCGACTTCGATCTTTTCTGTGATCTGATATACGCCGGCGTACTCTCCGTTAAGGTACAGATCTGCAAAAGCAGAGTCGGGGGAGTAGTCAATTCCGATTTCATCGCCCAAGTCGTAAGCGATTTTGTTTCTAAGCAAGGTATGATCCTGACCGTTTGCAAGCAGGCACCATTTTTTACTTTTATCCATGCCGAAAAGAGAAGCTTTTTCCTCAAGCTTAATATTATACGGTTTTTTCTCAATATTTTTCCATGTGCTGTTTCCTCTACCCTTGATATGAGAGAGTGTGCCGTTATAATCTGCAGTACCGTTGGGCTGTGCTACAAGGATCTGACCGGACTCCTTGTACTCTCTGTTTTTGTGAATAGAAGTCATGTTACCCGAATCGGTATTGATATAGATTGAGCCTATTGAGTCGGATTTTTTTATGGTGAGAGTATATGTTTTCTCACCCGCTGTCAAAGAGTAGTCGCCTTCGCCATGAATAGCATTTGTTGTCGTACCGCTAATGATTTCTGTTCCGTCTATTGAGGGATTTTTGGGGAAAGTATGCCAGAGAGTCAAGTTATTCAGATCGACACATGATGGCAAAAGGAGGTAGTAATGTAATGAGGAACTACCTGTTTTTGTTATTTCTTTACCCTTATCTTTTGAAGAAAACCATTTCACGGCATCAAGGGAGTTCTGATCTGTTGATGCAACCATCGGATCTCCGTCAGCCCATAAGGCAGGAGATGATTTACTGTTATTATTTGCACAGCAGCTGAGTGAAAAAACAATAATAGCTGCGAACAGTATGAAAATAGATTTTTTAAATCTCAACATTTTATTCATTCCTTTCAAACCCGATTATTATTCGGAAACAGCACTGAATACTTCTGAAGAGATATTGACAATGTTCGATACTCCGCTGCCTTCGTCAACATTTTCTGCAAGCACACAAAGTATATACGGAGTATCTGCAAATACTATTGCGGCATCGTTTTGTACATTTGCAAGTTCTCCTGTTTTATTTGCGGTTGCTACGGGCACGCCAGCGGGAATTTTGTTTATACGTTCCTGCTGTTTGAGTAAAGCAAGCATTTCGGAGGAGTGAGGAATATCACCGTTATAAACGGCAAGCAAGAACTTTGCACAATCGTATGCAGAAGTATAGTTGTCTCCGTTTTCGTTGCTTTCAAGCAGAAGTCTGCCCATAGAGGTACTGTTATATCCGTGTGAACGGCAGTATGCTGTGACGATGTTTTGTCCGGCGTCGGTGTTTCCGCTGCCCAAAATACCCACAAGATGATTTGCACTGTCGTTGTCGCTGATGGTTATCATTTTATTGAGATAAGTGTCAAGTGACGGTTCGGTTATGATATAAGTATCGTAGTTTTCGTATATTGCACCCATAATAAACAGCTTGATAAGACTTGCCGCTTGTTTCGGGGAGTTAGATGTGTACTCAGTAATACCCAGAGAGGGGATAATCAAAGCTGATTGCCATTGTCCGCCTGCGTTAGACTGTGCGTTGTTTGTGGAGGTTTCAATCAAGCTGCCGAAATTGCTTGTAACGTTGTGAGAAGATGAATTTGCAGAGGATGTAACGGAGGACGCAGCAAAGGAATCATCAGAAGAGGAATCAGAGGATTGATGAGATTCAATCATGCCAAGTGCCTCAGTGTTTAAATAACCAGTTTCGCCGTAAGCAGTACGAATTCGCCAATAACCGCCGGGTGTTTTTGCAAGAATAGTAATTGCTTCCTGAACTTCAAGTTCACGAATAGCATTTGTGTGTTCGTGGTCTTTAAATAAAGAAAAACCGTCTGTTTCTATTATGGCACTTTCGCCGGTAGTAACAGATGTGCTGTTGTCGGTTATATAGTCGCTGTAAATATATCCTTCGGTACCGTCAGAAGTTTTGATGTGCAGCATGACTTCGGATAATTCTTTGTCAAGCAATTCGACAGTATCACCGCTTCTGATTTCTGTAATAGGATAAGCCGTTTCATCGTTAGAACTGTACACTGCAACAGACGGTGCACCTGTAACGTAAACGGTATTCATGCTAACAGGATTGGTTTCCGTGATTTTATGAAAATCGGGGAAAGAAGAAGTTGATTTTTCAGGAGTGTCAAAAGTAAAAGTATAATCTGCATTGTTGTTGTCCGTATCGGTATCAGTATCATTGACAAGATTATCCTTTTTACAGCCCGAAAAAAGGATAACCGAAAAAACTGTGAGTACGGATAAAGCGGCCAATAATTTTTTGTTATGTATCATGAAAAAATCTCCTTTTAATATATGGAATAGCCGCAGGAGAAACATCCCCTGCAGCCTGAGATTATTCGGATTATTGATAGATGTAGTTGCTGTCAACGTAGCCCCACATATTTGCTTGTGGTGAATATACATACCAGTATGTATCAGAAAAGTTAGTGTATGAGTAAGAGTAAACGTAAACCTTATCATTTGTGTAAAGCTTATAAATTTCATTAGAAGCGTTAAACTCAGGTCTGTTTCTTAAAGCAAGATAATTTTTCTGAACCCTAACAGTCCATACGGTATATGTGTTGTCGGTAGTGGCAGGCGTACTTCCGGGGTATGTGCTGACAAGGTAATCAGAGTTTACATAACCCAAGATACCTAATATAGGAGAGTAGCAGTACCAGTATTTTCCGGTAGATGTGTCGATAACATATACCGAATCGCCTGTATTCATTCTTCCCAGTTCATTTGAACTGTCAAAAGCTTTAGCACTTCTTATTGCAAGGTATCCTGACTGAACTTTAGCATAATATAAAGTATAATTTGTTGGTGCCTTGCCATATCCTGTGGGATAGCTGCTTTGTTGATTCGAGGTTGAGGGAGAGTTTGTGGGTTGATCGGGTTTGCTGGTAGTAAGGTCGGTACACTTAACAAATCCAAAGTCTTTTGTATCTTTAATGTTAATATACCAGTAATCGCCGGAGTTTTTCGCACAGACATATACTGCCTGACCTTTTTTTATGTTTCCAAGTTCTTGTTTATCACTTTCTTTAGATGAATACAGCACAGTATCTTTTGATACATAGAAGTTTTCACGTTTACACGCAGCTGATTTTTCGTCTGTTACAAAGTATTTGTTAACGTAGCCTTTCAGATTTTTTTCTTCGTAGTTTACGAAATAGCAGGTAGCGGAGTCGGCGCTGATAAACTTTAATTCAGTACCAACATCAAGCTGGGCAAGCACCTCACTGCTGTCGTCATCTCTCTGACGAAGGGCTATCGGTTCCGTAACTCCTGTAACATAGAAAGATTTACTGTCTAAATTTGGAGATTCGGAAGGGTTAGCATGCAGAGTACCCTGGCTGCCATCAAAGTTTGGAGAAACGTTTGGATCAATAGAGATAGACTGTTTATCCGAATGATTTCCGGTTGATTTAAAATCATTATTACCTCCCGGTATTTCGATAGTACAACCCGATGCCGCTAAAACAACAGCGGATAAAAGGACGGCTGTAAAGATTTTTAGCTTCATTTTTTTCATAAATAATCACCTCAATTAAAAAGTAAGAAAGTCTGCGAATTGATAAGTTGTATTATAAATAGTATATCATTACTGCATAAATACGTCAATGATAATTATTAGTTTTTGGTGAATTTCATATCGTAAATACTGGAAGAAGTAAGCGGAAAGTTACTTGTAATACTAAGTAGGCATAAGTGAAAATATAATGTAAATAATGAAAAATGATGAAGAGATAAATAGATATTCTAATGCAGAATATAGAAAATATACAAAAATAAATATAAAAATTTTGTCATAAAAAATCAAAAAATTTAAAAGACACCTTGAATTTGATCTTTGAATAGTGTATAATACGAATGTGAGAAAACGGTCAGGAAATTTAACGTTTATGCTCGTGGCTTCACGCCTCGTCAGAATGTTGAGCGAGAACAGCTTTTTCAGGTGTGTTCTCGGTTTTTTTATCTGAAAAATCATGAGCATTGTACAATTCTTTGTGGCAGTTGTATAAATGTCAGGTTTTGATGATAATATATAGGGTTATTTATCTGATATGTATTAGACGTTTTTGTGCAGTAATCTTAAAAGAGTGACGACATTTTATTATTTTTTCTGCCAATCTTCTTATTGACCGTTATCGCTATATTATATATAATTTATATTATACTATTTTGATATCATATTAAAATAGTAAATCTTAAAGAAAAGGAAGATGAGAGCATGAGCGATTATAAGGACGAAACATCTTTGACAGATGAAGAAATTGCCGAAGCGATAGCAGCCGCAAAAAGAGCCAAGGCTGCAAAAAAGGCAAAAGCCGCAGAACAGAAAAAGTCAGAAACAAAGCCGCAACAGAATGCAGTGGTGGATGTTCGAAAGACGGAAAGCGGCGATGAAGAATCGTCAAAGGAGCTTTTCGATGAGATAGACCAGACGGTTGATACAGAAAAAGAAGAAAATCTTTCACCAAAAATGAAATCGGCAAAGTCGTTTTCAAATGCTTTTGCTGCCGCAAAAATAAAGCGCGATGAAGAATTGAAAAGAAAGAAAGCCGAAAAAGAAGCAAAAGAGGCAGCCGAAGAAGAGGGAGAAGATCCCGATTTTGAAGAAGAGGAAGTAACCGACGAAGAGATTAAGGAAGCTTTCGAAGAGGATAATGAAGAAAACATCACAGATACAGAAGATGCTGATTTTGACATTGACAGCGAAGACTACGAGGAGTACGAAGAGACCGACGAGGACAACGAAAACTATGACGGAATCTTTGAACCGGATGAAGAGGAAACAACAAGTTATTCAAATGCTGTGAAAATCAATGACGAGGACGAAGACCTTGATGACGATGATGAAGACGACGAAGAAGACGAAGAAGAAGCTTTTTCAACAAAAACAAAGGTTATCATCGGTGTAATAATAGCACTTCTTGTAGTTGCTATTGTTGCCGCAGGTGCATACTTCTTCTCACACAGAGATAATGGAAAGCAAGAAGAAGTTTCTTCTGTTGCGGTAGATAATTCCGTAAAGTCGATTAAATTCAAAGAGTCATCGCTTAGTTTGAAAGTTGGAGAGACTGCAGCTTTGGAAATTATCGTAGATCCGGAAGGCGCTGCTGATAAGGTATTCAAGCTGAAATCTAATGATCCCGCTATCGCAAAGGTTGACGAACAGGGCAAGGTTACAGGTGTTTCATCTGGTAGCACAACGATAACCGCTACACTCAAAAACAATGAAACAATTACTGCTTCTCTTGTTGTAAATGTAATAGACGAAAAGCAGAATACGATTAATGAATACAACAAGTTTATTAACTCTATTTTGGATGGTTCAACAGATATTGACTCAACCGATACTCAGTCGGATGAGGATAATGAAGATGCATCTGATTCTGATTCTGATTCTGATTCTGATACAGAAAATACTAAGCCGACACCTAAGAGTGTGCTTTCGGGAAGTATCATCAGAGATCTTGACAGCGACGGAGAACTTGAACTTGCACTTTACTATGAGAACAGCGATGAAGATGCAAATAATGTAAGATTGTTCTATTTTGCCGTTGAAGGTGAAGAAGAGAAAGAAACTGAATACGATGAGTTCGGTAATCCGATTGAAAAAGAGGATACCGCAAGCGATGAAAAGAAAGACTCAGATGCTGCTCAGAAGGAGAAAGTCCTTACAGAGGCTGATGAGTATTCTGAAAAATACGCACTGTGCTACGACACACTCCAGAGAGATGCAACAGGCTGGGATACATGCCTTGTACAGGTTAAGGAAGATGAAGTAGCTCAGGCAAGAGTAACAATACTTTCCGAAGACTATACATCACCGACATATGTTTATGAGTGTGATGACGAAACGATAGCAACCGTAGATAATCAAGGTAATATTAAGGGTATTAAGCCTGGTATTACATTTGTAACTGTAACATCACCGCTTAACTCTGATGCAATCGCAAAG
>ONAH01000053.1 GCA_900315715.1 uncultured Eubacteriales bacterium | reverse complement strand
GGCGGCGCAGGCGGAATGGGCGGTCTTGGCGGTCTCGGCGGTATGCTCGGCCTCTGATCCACACGATAAATTGAATTTGTTCTCAACGTTCCCGCAGCGTTTTTCTCAACTGCTGCGGTGAAGGTTGGGGTTGTGTTTATCATTATTTCAGTATAAAGAAAGGTTGATTACAATGGCAGTAAGTTTAAGCAAGGGCGGCAAGATTAGTCTTGCAAAGGTAGCAGCAGATGCAGGTATCAGCGGCGGTCTTACAAAAATAATGGTAGGTCTCGGCTGGGACGTTAACCGTTATGACGGCGGCACAGATTTCGACCTCGATGCAGCAGCTTTTATGCTCGCAGGCACAGGCAAGGTTAGAAGCTCCGATGACTTCATTTTCTATAATCAAAAGGTAGGCCCCGGTGTTGAGCATATGGGCGACAACAGAACAGGTGAAGGCGAAGGCGATGACGAGGTTATCAATGTTGACCTTAACGCTATTCCAGCTGATATCGAAAGAGTTAGCTTTACAGTAACTATCGACCAGGCTGAGCAGAGAAATCAGAACTTTGGTATGGTTGAGAACTCCTACATTCGTGTTGTAGATGCAGCTTCAGGTACTGAGCTTATCAGATATGACCTTGGTGAGGATTTCTCAGTTGAAACAGCAGTTGTTGTTGCTGACCTTTACAGACATAACGGCGAGTGGAAGTTCAATGCTATCGGCAGCGGCTTCTCAGGCGGTCTTGCAGCACTTTGCGCTAATTTCGGTGTAGATATAGGCTAATATAATTATTGAATAATTGAGGGCTTTGCAGAAATGCGAAGCCCTTTTTTTGTGTTTTTAGCGTAATTGTTTCACCAAATAAATAATTATTCCAGAAGTTGCGTATTTGTATGCAACTTTTTTTTATTTTTAGAGGAGTTTTGAAATCATATATATCGGAGGTAATTATTTTGAGAAGAAGGTCATACAATGGTATTGGTTATAACAATAGCTTTGGAGGAATTAATATGGACGATTTGGTGGGCAAGCGTGCAGTTGAAATAGGCAGATATATTGCCGATAATAAGTGTACCGTTCGCGCGGCAGCTAAGAAATTCGGTATCTCAAAATCTACCGTACATAAGGATATCAGCGAAAGACTTAAGGATATCGACAGCTTGCTGTACGAACAGGCCGAACAGGTTTTGCAGTTCAATAAGGCACAACGACATATAAGAGGAGGTAACGCTACTAAGAAAAAGTATGAGCAAGTGCGTAATATGAAGAAAAATCTTGCCAAAAGTTAAAGGTTTGTTTTCAATTTACAGCGGTTTTGTAATATGAGGTCACATTCTGAGATGAAATTTTGACCGATTTAGTTTAATTACATTTTTGTCATGTCATTTTGTGCAGAATTAGGTCAATATATGAAAATTTGATAAATATATGTACCATTTCTACTTGAAAAATTATATTATATGACATCAAAAGCTAAAGTTCTGTGAGATTTTATAAAATTGTTAATTCTAAAATCTAAAAATAAATGTATTTGATTATGTATAAATATAAAATGGTTGCATCGGCGAAATTTTAAAAATACCGCATGAAATCATAAAATATTGGTGCAACCAAATTAGGGGAATATGCATAAATAACGTATAAATATACAAATATTCAAAATTGATACGTTTTTCATCAAAATGTAACCCTTGTAAATTCTACATAATGCACAGTGAGAATACTAAAAAACATCGAACAAACAGTCGAATAAAGCTGTAATCGGGGATTAAAGTCGTACATCTGACAGAAATGGTTGTGCAAATTATACAAATAACAACGCTGTCATTTATTTGACGTGACGAAAACAAAGCGTTATAATATAAACCGTGGTGCGAAATATATGACGATAACCGTTTATGTAACGCTTTGGGGTTATGCGAAAGTGTATATGAAAGTGTTGTTGCGGACAGAGTGCGGTTATCCGATATTATGACGTAAAAAGGAGAACATTATGAATACTTCCCAAAAGCACGGCGATGCCGGACGCAGAGAGAAAATTTCAGGACTATCCACATTCAAAAAATTCACCATTCTTACGGTAGCAGGATTGCTGATGACTATGTCTGTAATGACGGCAGCGTCCGAAAGTAAAGTCGCTTATATAAATGACGGCGGCAATACATATACTGTGACGACATCTCATACGGATACTTCCACTATCATTGAGGATGCGGGAATTGAACTTGATTATTACGACAAAGCTGTCGTTACCGAAGAGTCAAGAGAACGCATAGATATAGATATAATCAGAGCGTTTCCGGTGAAGATTTCGGTAGATGGCGGAGCAAGATTCCTGAGTGTAACATCAGGTACAGTAGCAGATGCACTGGAGCTTATTGACAAAAAGGTTCTTGCAAATGATATTGTCACACCGTCGCTTGACACTGTTCTTGAGAGCGATATGGTTATCAAGGTAACAAGAGGAATAAAGCTTTATCTCAACTGTAAAGGTGAGAAAGAGCTTGCATATGCACCGGAGGGTACGGTAGCAGATGCATTGAGTTATCTGGATTGTGAAGCGGCAGACGATAGCGTTGACTTAAAAGCAAATATCGAAAGCGGTATGGAGCTTAATGTCAACAAGGTTCTAAGCAGAACAACATATAAGAAAATCAAGCTGGAGCCAACCGTAATTGAGGAGGCATGCAGTGACCTCAATAAAGGCGAAAGCAAGGTAAAACAAGAGGGTAAGGAAGGACTTGCCGAAATAGCTTATTCTGAAAAGTATATAAATGGTGAACTTACACAGAAGAAAGAAGAAGGTAAACAGGTAATCGTGAAGCCTGTTGACAGAATAGTCCTAATCGGAACAAAGTCTGAAAATACTGATACGGATTTGACAGACACCGATACAGAAAAAACCAGCGATACTGATACTGCTTCAGTAGAAACAAAACTTTCTGAGAAAAGCGCAGAACCTGCAAAAACAGAAACAGTTTCAACAGATGAAAGCACAGATGAACAGAAAGACGAATTTGGTAGAACACAGGATATAAACGGAGAGGGTATATCTTACTCATCACTTATAATAGGCACATGTACAGCATATTATGAGGTTGACGGTATTACATCAACAGGAACAATTCCGCAAGTTGGAACGGTTGCGGTAAACCCAAGCGTAATCCCATACGGAACTAAGCTTTATATCTGTTCGGCAGATGGCAGTTATGTTTATGGATATGCTATTGCTGAGGATACGGGCGGTGCTTGTATGGCAGGGGATATAGTGGTTGACCTGTATATGAACTCTGAGGAAGAGTGTAACGCTTTCGGCAGACAGGAACTTAATATTTATGTATTGAATTGATGTGAAAAACGAAACGCTATGCGAAGAAATAATCTTTGCGTAGCGTTTTTTATTATATATACATTCAGTGATTTTTACAAAATTATGTTTGCAAATCAGCGCCTGTGTGGTATAATGGTTAAAGCAGTCAAACTCAGAATAATTATAGACTGCTTATGATACACAAAATTTGCGAAAGGACTGTATATTATGGTTGAAGATAAAAAAGAAAAATCACAGGCTGCACAGCTTAAAGAAAAGCTTGCAGCAAAAAAGCCCGGCGGTGCTTTGGAGCTTGACAATGAAACAATAGCAAAGGCAGACGAATTCTGTGAGGGATATAAGGCCTTTATGAATACAAGCAAGGTTGAGCGTGAGGCAGTAAGAACTACAACGAAAATCGCCAGGGAGCATGGATTTGAAGAGTATGATATTACAAAACAATACAAAGCAGGCGATAAATTCTATGTGATAAACAGGGGCAAGAATATTGGTCTTGTTGTTGTCGGCAAAAACGGAGTAAAAAACGGAGTAAAGCTTGTTATTGCTCATATAGATTCTCCAAGACTTGACCTGAAGCCGAATCCTCTGTATGAATCGGCAGACCTTGCTCTGTTCAAAACTCATTACTACGGAGGAATCAAGAAGTATCAGTGGACTGCTATTCCGCTTTCGCTTCATGGCAGAATAGTTCGACTTGACGGAGAAATAATTGATGTATCTATCGGTGATAACGATGATGAACCGTGCTTCTGTGTATCGGATCTTCTGCCGCACCTGTCAAGAGAACAGGCTGCAAAACCTGTGTCTAAGGCGTTTACCGGAGAGGATCTCAATGTGCTTGTAGGCAGCCGCCCGTTTAACGATGATAAAGAGTCCGAACAGGTTAAACTGAATATTCTCAATTTGCTGTTTGAAAAATACGGTATAGTTGAGTCTGATTTCCTTTCGGCCGAACTTGACCTTGTTCCGGCATTCAAGGCAAGAGATATCGGCTTTGACAGAAGTCTTGTGGGTGCTTACGGTCACGATGATAAGGTTTGTGCATATCCGGGTGTAATGGCGTGTGTGAATGCCGATACTCCGGAGAGTACATGTATAACGTTCCTGTGCGATAAAGAAGAAATCGGTTCGGACGGCAACACGGGTATGCAGTCTGCGTTTCTGCGTGATTTTATTGCAGACCTTGCACAAGCGGACGGTGTGGAGTATCGTCATGTAATGGCAAAGTCAATGTGCCTTTCAGCCGATGTAAACGCTGCGTTTGATCCAAATTATGCAAGTGCGTTTGAGGGTAATAACGCAAGCTACTTAAACGGCGGAGTAATTATTACAAAATATACAGGCAGCGGCGGCAAGTACGATACAAGCGACGCTTCGGCCGAATATATGGGATATATCAGAAGAATGCTGCACAAGAATGATGTTCTCTGGCAGACGGGTGAGCTTGGACGTGTAGATCTTGGCGGCGGCGGAACAATAGCTAAGTATATAGCAAATCTCAATGTAGATGTGGTTGATCTTGGTGTGCCTGTATTGTCTATGCACGCACCGTTTGAGATAGTGTCTAAGGTAGATGTCTATATGGCATACCTTGCGTTTGCTGCATTCTTTAAGGAATAATAGGTATGAATAAGAAAAGAGTAAACACAGGAGCGATATGTGCCGGAATAGTTGCGGTTTGTACAGCGACGGTTTTGGTTATGAATATGCTGAGAAATTCTGTGTTTGAACATTTGTCTGATGTGACTTTTGCAAAGTTTACAATTGCAGCCACCGCAATAGGAAGTATTGCATTAGGTGTGCTTGTTGTGTACATTTTTCATGAAAAGAAAAGAAGATGTACAGACGCAGTTTCCGTAAAGTACCTTAACCCCGATGCAATGGATACGATGTCATCGGCCGCTATTGAAGAAGAAGGTGCGGATATTACGTTGTATGAATATAGTTACAAAGGCAAAACGTACAAAAAGAAGGGGTATCGTGCGGATATCAAGCGTGAAAACATCGGGAAGATAAAGGTAATGTATGTAAATCCTGCAAATCACGAAGAATTGTATTCGCCGGAACACGAAAAGATTTATGTATTTATAGGTGCTGTTGTAAGCGTTTTTGTGTTTTTATTCTGTGCTTACCCTCAGATAAACACGCTTATAGCATTTTTTGGTAATAAATAGTAAACAGGGGTGATAAAATGCTTACATTAGGCTGTCATCTTTCGGCGTCAAAAGGGTTTCTTCATATGGGCAAAGAAGCTGTGTCGGTAGGTGCGAATACATTTCAGTTTTTCACACGAAATCCCAGAGGTTTCAAGGTGAAGGAGCTTGACGTTGACGACTGTAAGGCGTTTGTGGAATATTGGGAGAGTGTTGGCGGCGGAAAGATAGTTGCACATGCACCATATACGCTGAATGCCTGCTCTGCCGACGAAAAAACAAGAGAACTTGCATATATGATAATGTCGGACGATTTGGCACGACTTGAGTATGTTCCCGGAAATTACTATAATTTTCACCCGGGCAGTCATGTCAAGCAGGGTGTTGAAATAGGTACCGACTATATTGTAGATTTGCTGAACCGTATCATAAAGCCGGAACAGAAAACTATTGTTCTGCTTGAAACTATGGCGGGCAAGGGCAGTGAGATAGGCAGAACTTTTGAGGAGATAAAGACGATAATTGACAGGGTAGAATATAAAGAGAAAATCGGCGTTTGTATGGATACCTGTCATGTCTATGACTCAGGTTACGATATAGTGAATGACCTTGACAAAGTGTTCGAAGAATTTGACGGTATCATCGGACTTGAAAAACTATATGCGGTACATCTCAACGACAGCAAGAACCCGATAGGCAGTCACAAGGACAGACATGAGTGCATAGGCAAGGGAAACATCGGATTTGACGCACTTGCGGCATTCATAAACCACAGCGCTGTCAAGGGGCTTCCTATGGTGCTTGAAACACCTAACGAATTAGAAGGATATAAACAAGAGATTGAGCTTTTGAAGGGCGTTTATAAAGGCGAATAAAATTATCCCGTACATCATGCTTTACGGCACGTTGTACGGGATTCTTTTTACATTTTAACGCTCAAAATACAAATGCTGAATATTGTTTATGTGCGGCGCTGTCTATACGCTGAAAGCTTATCATTTCTCAGCCAAAATCTCAGCAATAAGCTCTCTTTCGTCCATATGGTATTTTACGCCCTTGATTTCCTGATAGTCTTCGTGTCCCTTTCCGGCAAGTACGATAATATCACCGTCCTGTGCGTTTTTAATACACCAGCGGATAGCGTCCTTGCGGTTTGGTACTACAATATACTTGCCGTCTGTTTTTGCAAGTCCTGTTTTGATATCTTCGATAATATCCATAACGTCCTCAAAACGGGAGTTATCCTCTGTTATTACAGAAATATCGCTCAGCTTGCCGGATATTTCTCCCATTTCATAGCGGCGTACCTTCGGACGGTTTCCGCCCGCTCCGAACATTGTTATAAGACGGTTGGGGTTGTATTTTCTCAGTGTGGTAAGTACATTTTCCATGGAGAGAGCGTTGTGTGCATAGTCTATAAGCAGTGTGAAGCGGTCGCTGACGTTGACGGGTTCTACTCTGCCTTTTACTTTAACGTTTGCAAGACCTCTTTGAATAGCCTCTCTGTCCGCACCGCAGTGACGGCATACGGAGATAGCCGCAAGTGCGTTGTATATGTTGAATTTGCCTGGGATACCGACATCTGCTCTGTAATTGTCATAACCCGATACGTCAAAGCTTACGCCCAGAAATCCCGGTTTGCGTGTAAGTTCACCGTTTGAGGCGCATACGTCACAGTCATCGGAAAAACCAAATGTTTCCATTGGGCACAGTGCGTCGTTTACAACGGTTTCATATACATCGCAGTCACGGTTGATTATGCCAAGTTTAGTTTGTTTGAACAAGAGTTTTTTACATTCAAGATATTCTTCTAAGGTAGCGTGTTCGCTGTCGCCGATATGGTCGTGTGAGAAGTTTGTGAACACTCCGTAATCAAACTCTATGCAGTCCGTTCTGTGCCATTTAAGGCCAAGCGATGACGCTTCAATAACAAACGCCTTGCAGCCTTCGTCAACCATTTGTCTGAGGTATTGCTGTATCTCAAAAGATTCGGGAGTAGTGTTGTTTGTTTTGTAGATGTTGTTGCCGATAACTATTCCAAGTGTGCCGATAGTACCGGTCTTTATGCCTGCCTGGCTGAGGATAGACTGTATCATGCAGGTTGTAGTGGTTTTGCCTTTAGTGCCGGTGAGAGCGATAGAAATCAACTCTTTTGCAGGGTGACCAAAGAAGTTTGCAGAGAGTGCGGCAAGAGCTTCTCTTGTGTCGTCAGTTTTGATTACGGTAACGCCTTCGACCGGTATGTCATCACTGATAACGATAGCTGCCGCACCCTTTTCAATAGCCATAGGTGCAAACTTGTGTGCGTCAATATTGTAACCCTTAAGACAGACGAACACATCGCCGGGCATGACTTTTCTGGAATCATAAACAAGGTTGTTTATCTCAATATCGCTGTTGCCGGATATAACGGAACAGTTTGTGTTTTGTATAAGTTCAGATAATTTCATAAAAATTCTCCTTTAAACCAGATGTTTATAATAGTAAAAATAATTTTAACTTTTATAAAATTTTTGTTGATATTTTATTGCGAATGCTATATAATAAATATAGTAAGAAATTTTATCGAATATGTATTATTAACACCTCTTTATAAAAATACTACATTTTAACCCCGTTGTCAAATATTTACAATACTATTATTGAGGGTTAGATGAGAATATTTGATAGAATACCGTGTGAAATGATGTATTGCAGTACCGACTGTAAATAATAAAATATATTTATGACGAACAGATATTATTAATGGTTTATACTGATATTATGCTGTATTCCGAAAGCTTACAATGATTTGTTATAATAAACAAAACAAGGGGGATAAATAAAAACTTTTTTAAATTTCGTTGAAGTTATCGGGCGGTTAAGTGAAGCTAAATAAAAAGAATAAAGAAACCGTTTGGTAATAATAGACAAAAGCAATTTGTGACAATTATCAAAATAAATGAGTTCTGTTTGTGCAATATGCTATTTTTCGATTATTATGCATACAAAATACACAAAAAATTCAGCGTGATATATTCATAGCAATAAAAATATCTAAAGATATTGCAAAATTCTTGTGTATATGTTATCATTTATGTAGTGACATTGTTGCAAATTATGGTCATATTAGTTAGGGTCGAGTGACTAAAATGACATAAAAGTAAGGCAACAGCACTGAGCGAAAGCTCGGATAAACCATATTATTTTATTATTCAGAAAGAAGGAAAAAGCAAATGAACAAGACAAAAAGATTTTGTGCAATCGCACTCGCTGCTATGATGGCAGCTTCTGCACTCGCAGCTTGCGGCGCTGAGCCAACAACATCAACTCCCGCATCAACTCCTGCAACATCAACTCCTACAGAGTCAGCAGCAGTAGGCGGTGGCGACGTAGCAGATCCTCTCTACGGTGAAGGCGCAAACGGTACGATCAGCCTTAAAGTATGGGGACCTGACGCAGCTCAGGAAGTTCTTAAGTCACAGTGTGCAAACTTTATCGAGGATATGAAGCCTTACGGTGAGATCCAGATCGAAGTTGTTCCTATGGGTGAAGACGTTGCAGCTACACAGACACTTACAGACGCATCTGCAGCAGCAGACGTATTCGGCTTTGCTTGCGATAACCTTGACAGACTCGTAACAGCAGGCGTACTTACAGAGCTGGTTGGCGCAGATAAGGAATTCGTTACTGAGAACAACAGCGCTTCTTCAGTAGATGCTGCTACAGTAAACGATAAGCTTTGGGCATTCCCGGAGACAGGCGATAACAGCTACATTCTCGTTTACAACAAGGATTATGTATCAGCAGATCAGGCTAAGACACTTGAGGGCGTTCTTGAGGCTTGTAAGGCTTCTAACAAGAAGTTCGTTATGGACGCAGGTAATGGTTTCTATTCTTGCATGTTCATGTTCACAGGCGGACTTAAGATAGACGGTTTCATGGAAGACGGTGCAACACAGAAGTTCACTGAGTATGATGAGGCAACTGTTGTTAAGACACTTGCAGCATTCCAGGATCTCTTTGCACAGTATAAGGACAATGTTCTCTTCGGAGAGGTTACAAAGGTAGTTGACGGATTTAAGAATGACAGCGTTGCAGCTGGTATCGATGGTTCTTGGAACTTCTCAGGAGCTAAGGATGCTCTTGGCGACAAGGCTGGCTTTGCTACACTTCCAACAATCAACGTTGACGGAACAGACGAGCAGATCATCAACATGTTCGGTTATAAGCTCCTTGGCGTAAACTCTTCAACAAAGTATCCTTCTACATCAATCGAACTTGCTAAGTACCTCACAAGCGAGAAGTGCCAGCAGGAAAGAGCAGAGAAACTTAACTGGGGTCCATCAAACAAGACTGTTGCTCAGAGCGACGTTGTAAAGAACGATGAGGCTCTCTCAGCTATCCTTGCTCAGTCTGAGTTCTCCGTAGCACAGAAGGGTATCTCTTCTACATTCTGGTCACCAACAGGTACACTTGGTAGCAAACTCACAGACTTTGACAACCCGCTTTCAGAGGATGATATCAAGAAGCTTGTTACTCAGACAATCGCTAACATCAAGGACGAGTAATCTAACTTAGTAATTAATAACGAATTGACTTAATATTCGGGCAATCCGGGATTGCTTGGGTTGCCTGAATATTTATGCATGTTATGGGGGAGTGAGCTAATGACATTCATTGAATATAAAGCACTTTCTCCTGCTGAAAAAGTAAAATATAAGGTTTCAGAATTTTTTTCACGACTTCCGGGACTATTAGGAGCATTTTTTGCTGCTATCGGAAAATTCTTTAAAAACCTTATTAACGGCTTTATTGCAGGCGTTAAGGGCTACGGTTCAAGATTCGCTAACGGCGACACAGCTACTAAGGTTTCATACATAGTAATGGGCTTTGGTAATTTTACAAGAGGTCAGGTCGGAAAAGGACTTGTTTT
>ONAH01000027.1 GCA_900315715.1 uncultured Eubacteriales bacterium | reverse complement strand
TGGTGGAGATGAGGAGAATCGAACTCCTGTCCGAAAACCACTTACCAATGCTTTCTCCGAGCGCAGCCTGTGTTTTTTGATTCCCCCGGAAATACGCCCATAGGCAGGCTTATCTCGTCGGTAGTCTTTTGTTCATAACAGGGCCCAAGACTGCCTCCCTGTTACGTTCATCGCTAATCGACGCCCTTATCTGAGTCGCGATTCTCTCAGACAGAACGAGCAGCTTAGGCTGCTAAGGCAACTGTATTGTTGTCGTTTATTTTTAAGTTGCGGATTTTATAGCGGCCCCGCACCGCTGCTCGCTTACAAAGGCTCACGATCCCCGTCGAAACCTTTACATCCCCATTTCTATTTATTCAAACGCTCCTTCATTGTGCGTTCAATATCTCTTTTTGCAGTTCTCTCTGCCATGTCTGCACGCTTATCATATAGCTTTTTTCCTCTGCATAGCCCTATCGCTGCCTTTACCTTGCTTCCCTTGAAATATAATGACAGCGGTATCAGCGCTAATCCGTCCTGCTTGATTGTACCAAACAGCTTCATGATCTCCCTTTTGTGCATTAACAGCTTCCTTACCCTCATCGGGTCTTTGTTAAATATATTTCCCTGCTCATAAGGACTTATGTGCATTCCGTTTATAAATATTTCTCCGTCTACTATCGTACACCAGCTGTCTTTCAGATTTACTCTGCCTGCACGCAGTGACTTTACCTCTGTGCCGCATAGCTCTATCCCCGCTTCGTACGTTTCCAGAACAAAGTAGTCATGATATGCTTTTTTGTTCTGTGCTATCGTTTTTGTGCTTTCTTTTCCCATTAAGCATTTCACGCTCCCTCTTTCTGTGGTAAACTTTATGATAACATATTCTTTTCTTATTGTCAATACTTTTTTTATTATGCTCTCTATTTTTTCTTGATTCTTTTTTTGTGCTGATTTCTTTCATTTGTATTATCTGCTTTTTTCCTTTACCTTTTGTATTACTCCGAAAAAAGATACCGCATTTTTCCGTTCTGTGTATTGAATTTCATTCTAAATTATTATATAATTGTAGTGTTGGTTTTCTTTAAATCAATAATATCAGTCAAAGGTGTGATTTTAAGCTATGTCTAAACTTGACCCCACCGTTCGTAAGGAAACTTTCTATATCTCTGCTTGGGTTCTTATCCTGAGCGCTGTTATGCAGGCAGTATTTCTTGTTTTCGGTATGTGGAACTTCGGCGTGCTCATCGGCAATCTCTTGTCCGGTTTCTGTGCGTGTCTGAATTTTCTGCTTATGGGTATCACCGTTCAGAAGGCTCTTGAAAAAGACTCCGACGACGCTAAAACCACTATGAAGTTTTCTCAGACTCTTAGAATGCTTATGCAGTTCGGTTTTGCTGCTGTCGGCGTAATCTTCTTTAACCCTATCGCTTCTATCATACCGCTGTTTTTTCCACGTATCGCTGTGTCGTTTCGCCCTCTTATGGATAAACGTACCCGCGATCAGAATACAGATAAAGGTGGTGAACAATAACCGTGAAAGAAAAATCACTTTCCTTCCGCATTGTCGATGTTCTTTTGCTTACAGGTTTCCTTTTACCGTTTCTTTTCGGTATCGCTTTGTACATACTTTTAGAACCTGCTTCTCAGGGAATTGAAATCGCCGGTGCTAAAATCTATTTTACTTTGCATTTGCCTTTGCAGGATCTCCCTATTACCGAATCTCAGGTGAACTCTTGGATTGTTATCGTTGCACTGTTCTTCCTGTGTCTATTCTTAACTCATGGCCTTTCTGCTAAACACCCTACTCACAGGCAGCATGTTGCGGAATGGATTGTGGAACAAACAGAAAATCTTGTCTTGAGCAATATGGGTGAATTCTTCTCCGGCTTTGCTCCGTTCGTTGCTGCTATTATGGGACTTTCGGCTTTTTCCAGTTTGCTTACTCTGATTGGCCTTTATCCCCCTACTTCCGACCTCAACGTTGTTGCCGGCTGGGCTTTGCTTGTGTTTATTCTTATTACTCACTATAAGATGAAATGCGGTCCCGTACATTATCTAAAAAGCTTCGGCGATCCCGTTCCGTTCTTGGCTCCGCTCAATTTTATCAGCGAATTTGCTACCCCTGTTTCCATGGCCTTCCGTCATTACGGTAACGTTCTCTCGGGTTCTGTTATCTCAGTTCTCGTTGCCGTTGGACTTCAGGGTGTTACTCACATGTTACTTGGCAGACTCCCGGGGTTCTTGGGTCAATTCCCGTTCCTGCAAATCGGTATCCCTGCCATTTTGTCAATCTACTTTGACATCTTCAGCGGCTGCTTGCAGGCATTCATTTTTGCTATGCTTACTATGCTTTATATTTCTACGGGCTTCCCCGAAGATGATTATAAAGAAAAACTTAAAAAGAAAAAATCTAAACAACTTTAATTGGAGGTAATTTTTATGATGGAACTTGCTATTGGTATTATTTTAGGCTGCTGCGCTCTTGGTGCAGGTATGGCTATGATCGCAGGTATTGGCCCTGGTATCGGTGAAGGAAACGCCGTTGCAAGCGCTTGCGAAGCTATCGGTCGTCAGCCTGAATGTAAGGGCTCTGTTACTACTACTATGCTTATGGGTTGTGCAGTTGCAGAAACAACCGGTCTTTACGCTCTTGTTATCGCAATCCTGCTTATCTTCCTTGCACCGGGCAGATTTGTTAATATCCTTATGGATACTATGCTTTCTTTGAAGTGATTTTTTGAGGAGAATTTATTATGCAGTCATCAGAGGTTATATCCATTAATATATGGCAGATAATCATATCTCTTTTAAACCTGCTGATCCTATTCCTTATCTTCAAAAAACTTCTGTTTTCCCCTGTCAAAAAGGTTCTTGCCAATAGACAAAAGCTTATTGACGATCAGTTCGACAGCGCCAAAAAAGCTCAGAAAAATGCTGACGACGCTAAAAAAGCTTATGAGGCTAAACTCTCTAATGCAGACGATGAGGCTCAAAGTATTATCAAGTCTGCTAAGGCTAAAGCTCAGAAAAAAAGCGACAAGATCGTTAACAGCGCTAAGGAAAAGGCTGACGATATTCTTCGTCAGGCAAAAACCGACGCTGAGCTTGAAAAGAAAAAAGCTCAGTCCGATATCAGACATGAGATTACTGAGGTATCTGCTTTGCTTACAGAAAAGCTGCTTGAAAGAGAGATCAATACGTCAGACCACAGAAACTATATAGACTCCTTTATTGAGAAAATAGGTGAGAATAATGACGCAGACAGCTAAGGAATATGCAGTCGCACTGTTTATGCTTGCGGCTGAGGACGGCAAAGAAAAACTCGTTTCTGACGGCCTTAAAACCGTTTCGCAGATTTTGCGCCAGTTCCCGGAGTATCTTGATCTGCTCGCCTCACCCAATATTCCCATTCAGGAGAGAACAGCCGCTGTCGATCAGGCTTTTTCGGATGGCGTCTGCGAATATGTAGTCAATTTTCTCAAGGTTCTATGTGAGAAAAACAACATCAGACTTATTCACAGATGTATCTCCGAATATGAGGAGCTGTACCATGCTAACGATGGCATTACGTCTGCAAACGTTATCTCGGCTGTCGCTCTCACAAAAGGCGAAAAGGAAAAACTCAAACAAAAGCTGGAGAATTTCTGCGGCAAAAAGGTCATCATGCATTATATTGTTAATGCTGCCGTTCTGGGCGGTGTTATTGTCCATGTGGACGGCAAGGTAATCGACGGAAGCCTTAGACGCAGACTCCGTGATATAAAGGAAGTGATTGACAAATGAGTCTGAAACCAGAAGAGATCAGCAGTATTATTAAGGATCAGATCAAAAATTATAAATCAAGAATCGAAATGGCAGAAACCGGTACCGTTATTCTTGTCGGCGACGGAATTGCCAGAGTTTATGGACTGCGTGAATGTATGTCCAGCGAACTTCTCGAATTTGAGGACGGTACTTACGGTATGGCTCAGAACCTGGAAAACGAAACTGTTTCCGTTGCTATCCTCTCCGATACCAACGCTATCAGAGAGGGTACAACCGTTAGAAGAACCGGCAGAGTATTGTCCGTACCCGTTGGTGAAAGTCTTCTTGGTAGAGTTGTTAACGCACTCGGTGAGCCGATCGACGGTAAAGGTCCCGCTCATTGCTCAGCTACAAGACCAATAGAGTCTGAAGCTCCGGGTATCATCGAAAGAAAAAGTATCTCAAAACCTATGCAGACCGGTATCAAGGCTATCGACAGTATGATTCCGATTGGCAGAGGTCAGCGTGAGCTTATTATCGGCGACAGACAAACAGGTAAAACCGAAATAGCTATCGACACTATAATTAACCAGAAAAACTCAGACGTTCTTTGTATATATGTTGCTATCGGCCAGAAAGCAAGCTCCGTAGTTCAACTTGCTAACGAACTCTCCCGTGCAGGTGCTATGGACTATACTATTATTGTTTCTGCCTCCGCTGCAGAAAGTGCCCCGATTCAGTACATCGCTCCTTATACCGGTTGTGCTATGGCTGAGTATTTCCGCGAAAAGGGTAAGGACGTTCTCATTATTTACGATGACCTCAGTAAACACGCTGTGGCTTATCGCGCACTCTCTCTGCTTATCAGACGTCCGCCCGGACGTGAGGCATATCCGGGAGATGTTTTCTATCTGCATTCAAGACTTCTTGAACGTGCTGCCTGCGTTGCACCCGAATACGGCGGCGGCTCAATTACCGCTTTGCCTATCATCGAAACTCAGGCGGGCGACGTTTCCGCATATATTCCTACAAACGTTATTTCTATTACCGACGGTCAGATTTTCCTTGAAACAGAACTGTTCCATTCCGGTATTATGCCTGCTATTAACCCGGGTATTTCCGTTAGCCGTGTTGGCGGATCAGCTCAGCTTAAAGGTATGAAAAAAGTTGCCGGCGAACTTAAACTTCTCTACTCTCAGTACAGAGAGCTTCAGGCGTTTGCTCAGTTCGGCTCAGATTTGGATGCCGATACAAAATCCCGTCTTGCTTTAGGTGAAAGAATTGTTGAGGTGCTTAAGCAGAATCGTAATTCACCTGTTCACGTCGGATGTCAAGTTGCTATCGTTTATGCTGTTATCAACGGCTACCTTAACGATATTCCCGTATCTGAGGTACACGATTATGAGGAAAGACTGTACGAAAAACTCCATAACGAAAACAAGGAGTTCCTTGACAGAATAGAACAGGGTTATTTCGACGACAGTGACATCGAAAACCTTAAAGAAACTCTTGCGGAAATGAAGAGGTGATCTTGTGGGAGCAGATACAAAAGCACTTCGCACCAGAATCAGAAGCGTTGACTCAACTCTTCATCTCACAACCGCTATGGGACTTGTTGCGTCCTCAAAAATACGTCATGCAACTGAGGTTATGAACAAGAGCCGTCAGTACGCTAAGGCTGTCAACAACGTTATTGACCTTCTGACCGCCTGCAACGAATGTAAAAAAAGCCCCTTTATGAAAAATAGTGACACCGGCAAAACTTGTATTGTTATTATAGCCGGAGATCGTGGCCTTGCCGGCGGTTATAATGCAAACGTGTTCAGACTCGCTAAAGAATATGCATACGCAGATTTTATTCCTGTCGGAAAGCGTGCGTGCGAAAGGTTTGGCAACGGCTATATCTCAGCGGAGAATTTTACTCTCGAAAACGGTGCCGAACTCTCCAATAGGCTTTGCGATGAGTTTAAAGAGGGGAAATTTGACAAGCTGGGCGTTATATATACAAAATACGTTTCCGTTATGACGCAGGAGGCGAATATCGAATGGATACTCCCCCTCTCGGCGTCTCAAAAGAAAAACAATGCCGGAACTATTTTTGAACCCGATGAGCTTACTATTCTTAATACTGCTGTTCCTGAATATGTAAACGGCAGAATTATGGGCCTCATCAGAGAAAGCTATGCCTCGGAGGTTGCCGCCAGACGTATGGCTATGGACTCCGCCGGCAAAAATGCACAAACTATGATCGACACCCTCCAGCTCGAATACAACAGAGCAAGACAGGGTGCTATTACTCAAGAAATTACTGAAATCGTCGCTGGCAGCGACGCACAATAAAGGAGGGAGCAAGAGTGGCAAAATCTCAGAAAGGTACAGTCGCTCAGGTAATGGGTCCTGTTGTTGACGTGCGTTTTGACGAAGGTAATCTGCCTTCTATTAACAATGCTCTTACTATCCCCGTCGGAGAAAGAACTCTTACGGTTGAGGTTGCTCAACATATCGGCGACAGCACCGTTAGATGTATTGCAATGAGCTCTACCGACGGACTGAAAAGAGGTACTCCTGTTACCGATACAGGAAAAGCTATCAGCGTACCCGTTGGAAAGGATACTCTCGGCAGAATTTTTAACGTCCTCGGAAACACCGTTGACAACGGCAAGGATCCCGAAAACTGTGAGAGATGGAACATTCATCGTACCGCTCCAAGTTATGATGAGCTTTCTACTTCAACGGAAATTCTCGAAACCGGTATTAAGGTTATCGACCTTATTTGCCCTTACTCAAAGGGCGGTAAAATCGGTCTGTTCGGCGGCGCCGGGGTTGGAAAAACTGTTCTTATCATGGAACTTATCAACAATATCGCTAAACAACATGGCGGTATCTCTGTTTTCACTGGTGTCGGAGAGCGTACTAGAGAGGGTAACGACCTCTACAACGAAATGAAAGAATCTGGCGTTCTTAGCAACACTGCACTAGTTTACGGTCAGATGAATGAGCCGCCGGGAGCTAGAATGAGAGTTGCACTTTCCGGCCTGACTATGGCGGAGTATTTCCGTGACGAAGAAGGTCAGGACGTTCTTTTGTTCATCGACAATATTTATAGATTTACTCAGGCAGGCAGTGAGGTTTCCGCACTTCTGGGACGTATGCCGTCTGCCGTTGGTTATCAGCCAACGCTTGCTAACGAAATGGGTGCCTTACAGGAAAGAATTACCTCTACAAAAAGAGGTTCTATTACATCTGTTCAGGCCGTTTATGTGCCCGCTGACGACCTTACCGATCCTGCACCTGCAACTACCTTCGCTCACCTTGACGCAACAACTGTTCTTTCTAGATCAATCGCATCACAGGGTATTTATCCTGCTGTTGATCCGCTTGAATCTACTAGCCGTATCCTTAACCCGGATATTCTAGGAAAAAAACACTATCGCGTTGCAAAAGAGGTTCAGAGAATTCTTCAGAGATACAAAGAACTTATGGATATTATCGCTATCATGGGTATGGACGAATTATCCGACGAAGATAAACTTCTTGTTCAGCGTGCAAGAAAAATACAGAGATTTCTCTCTCAGCCGTTCCATGTGTCCGAAAAGTTTACCGGTATTGAGGGCGTTTATGTTCCGCTTAGCGAAACTATCAGAGGCTTTGAGGAAATCATTGAGGGTATGCATGACGACGTTCCTGAGTCTGCGTTCCTCTTTGCAGGCACAATAGATGAGGTGCTTGAAAAGGCAGGAAAGGCAAAGAAATGAGTACATTCAAGCTAATAGTATCAAGTCCCGACGGAGATGTTTTTAAAGGTCAAGCTGTTATGCTTACGCTTCGCGGTGCTGACGGAGATCTTGCGATACTTGCAGGACACATACCGTTTATTACCTCTGTTCAGCCCTGCGACTGTAAAATTGAGCTTGAGGACGGCAGTGAGAAAATCGGACATACACATGGCGGTCTTCTCACGGTAGCTCAGGATCAGACAACTCTGCTGTCGGGTACATTTAACTGGATAGAATAATCTTTTTTTTAGCCACATGAGGACACCTTGTGTGGCTTTTTCAATACTTAAGGAGTGATTTTATGATTAAACCTATTATGCGGGATATGCTTTTCTTATCACAAAAGTCTCTGCCTGCCACTAAGAACGATACACAAGTAATCAACGACCTCAGAGATACCTTGGACGCTAACAAAGACCGCTGTATCGGTATGGCGGCTAATATGATAGGTGTTAAAAAACGTGTGATAATTGTTAATGTTGGGTTTCTTAACATGATAATGGTTAACCCGCGTATTACAAAAAAAACTCTCCCCTACGATACCGAAGAAGGCTGCCTGTCACTTGATGGTGTTAGAAAAACTATCAGATACAAAGTTATTGACGTCGAATTTCAGGATATTAATTTTAAGCGTCAGAAAAAATCTTTCTCAGACCTTACTGCTCAGATTATTCAGCATGAGATAGATCATTTGGACGGCATCGTTATTTGAGAGCGTTTTTGATCGTGATATCCTGATGGTGGTGTCTTGATTCACAGCTTATAATTTCTAGCCTACGTTTATTGTTATTTTGTTTCCAGGATACTTATGATTATGTTCAGAAATCTTCATACTTTGGACTTTATACTTGTTTCGCAGTAATTTTTATACAAAAAATTAATTGTTTGTACTTGATTTTTATATTGTTTTGTGTTATTATATTTCCATAGAGAACAGATATTTAATCTGTATTCCTCTATGAAATCTCCTTCCAAAGAAAGGGTGGATAGTATGAAGATCACCTATACAGCAAAAAACGTAAATCTTAGAGATAACTTCAAGGAGCGTGTTGAGAAGAAGCTCAAGAAGTATGAGCGTGTTTTCTCTGATGACGCTGAAGTTAAGGTAACTGTCAACCTCTACAAAAACAGACAGACTGTTGAAATCACAATCAGAGATAATGGTATGGTTTACCGTGTTGAGAGTTCGGCTGCTGAGATGAATGACGCACTCGATACCAATATTGATAAACTCGGACGTCAGATCCGTAAGAATAAGACTAAGCTTGAAAAACGCCTTCGCCCTGCTGCTCTCGATGCTTTTATTGCAGACGAAGAGGAGGTTTCAGACGAAGAAATTATGGAGGAGCTTACCTATGAGGTTTTCAGAAAGAAAATCGTTTCCCTCAAGCCTATGTCGGTTGATGAGGCTATCCTTCGTATGAACATGGTCAATCATAAATTCTTTATGTTCCTTAACTCAGATACGGATAAAATTTCTGTTGTTTATATAAGAGATAACGGCGATTATGGTATTCTCGAATCCGAGATTGACGAATAAGTGTTTTATGGGGCAAATCGTAAGGTTTGTCCCGTTCTTTTTGTAATACCATTTCTTGAAATGTTCCTTCATTTATTGTATAATATCTTTGGAGAGATGTTTTCTTTTTGAGTTGCTCTCTCCTCAGGTCGTCTGAAAGGAATAGTATTAATGAAAATATATAGATTTGTTGCCCCTTGCCTTATGGGTACTGAAAAGCTTCTCTCTAATGAGTTGAAATTTATGGGCGCTCAAAATGTCTGCGCAGAAAACGGCAGAGTACTTTTTGATGGAGATCTCTCTATGCTTGCAAGAGCTAACATTCGTTCAAGAATTGCAGAAAGAGTTCTTCTGCTTACTGCTCGTTTTGAGGCTTATAGTTTTGACCAATTGTTTCAGCGCGTTAAATCGATAAACTGGAGTGATTTCCTTGACCCTAACGCAAGGTTTCCCGTTTCGGGCAGTTGTTTGTCATCTAAGCTTATGAGCGTACCGGATTGTCAGGCTATTATTAAAAAAGCCGTCGTCGAAAGTCTGAAAACCGTTTATAATAACGATATTTTCCCCGAAAACGGTGCAGAGTATAAAATTAAGTTTCTTATTCTTAAAGATCAGGTTTCTATTATGCTTGATACGTCAGGCAGACCTCTTCATAAAAGAGGTTACAGGGCTGTGTCTAACGACGCTCCTATGAAAGAAACTCTTGCTGCTGCACTTTGTGAGTTGTCAAAGGTTCGCAGCAACCATATTGTTATTGATCCCTGCTGCGGTTCGGGCACAATTCTCATTGAAGCCGCTATGAAGGCTCTTAACCTCCCCCCTAACCTGCATGGACACTTCGCTTCGGAGGAATGGTCGTTTATCTCAAAAAGTATTTGGGACGATGAACGTGTACTCTCCGAAAGCCAAATTCGCCATGACGCTTCGTTCCATGCTTACGGATACGACATCGACGACAACACTCTCGAAATCTCAAAAAGAAATGCTCAGCTTGCCGGTGTCGCCGATTATATTACGTTTGAACACCGTGATATTGCAGATTTTAATGAAAACTTCGAAAAAGCTACGGTGATTTGCAATCCTCCTTATGGTGAACGTCTGCTCGATGTTTCTCAGGCTGAAAATATTTACCGTATTATGGGTAAAGTCTTTGTGCAAAAACAAGGCTGGAGTTATACGGTGATTTGCCCTGATGACGATTTTCAGAAGTGCTTCGGACGTTCTGCTGATAAAAGACGTAAACTCTATAACGGTACTCTTAGCTGCCAGGCATATATTTACTATAAATAATATTAATATTATCGTATTTTACTTCATTTTTATGATTATTTTTTCGTTGAATAATCCATATTACAAACAAGTTTTTTTATACACATTAACAAAAAAATCATAATTTCGCCTAAATAACTTTACAAATATTGAAATTTGTTCCGAAAAGTTATATAATTATAAGGAATAATTATCTGAAAACATTAGGAGGGAATCGTGTGAGTAAGAAACAATCTCAGCAAAATGTTCCGACTCTAAGCCCTATCGCCAATGCAATGTACAATGCTCAGCGTAAAGAAATTACAAGCTCTATCATTACAAGCTTGTCGTTCCTTGCTGTTGGTATTATCGTTACATTATTCAGTGTCGTCAAGTATTTCAAGATCACTGCTGCTATGACTGATTCTTCTGAAAAAATTGACGCTTTGGCTTGGCTGGTAATCGCCGGTGTTGGCATTGGTGTTGTAGCTATCGGCGTTGTGAATATGCTGAAATCTTTTGTATCTCTTGGACAGCTTGGTTCTTTGCTTAAAAAGACTGAATCTCATGCTTCGCCGTTCCAGGATCAACAGCTTTCTAAGCGTGTTGCACAGATGAACCAATCTCAGGCTATGAAAAAAGCTGAAACTGCCAGTGCTGAACAACGTAAACAAGACAAGAAAAAAGGCTTCGGTTTGTTCGGAAAGAAAAAGTTGTCAAGTTCGGAGTTGTATGACAAGTACAATCCGCCTAAACAACAAAATACTTCGCGTCAGACTTTGACTGCTCCGCCAAAAGCTAAACCTTTAATGGAACAAAAATTTGACTACGGTATTCATGAAGAAAAAGAGCTTACATTTGCTGATGAGTTCCTCATGAAAAACAAAAGAGATCCTTTTGCTCAATATAGAAAAGAGCTTGGTATTAAAGAAGAAGCCCCTAAGCCTATTGAACATAAGCCTCAGTTCATTCACCAAAGTTCAAATAATAAGAATAACTCAAACAACTCTAATAACGCTACTACCGTACAGGGCGGTAATGGCTCATCGTTTGAGTTTGATCTCAGTCAAATCAAGCCTATTTCGGCCGGTACTGAGTCTGCTAAGAAAGAAACTACTCCTGCTCCAAGCGGTAAATCACTCTTAAGTGAGCTTGATCTCAGCGGAAATTTTGGAGACAACTCCTCTGAGGCAGTTAAGGAAACTCCTAAAGAGCAGCCTAAACCAAAATCTTTGCTCAGTGAACTTGACTTTGGCGGCAGCTTCGGAGATACTTCTTCCACTACGCCTACTACTCAAGAAACACCGAAAGAACAGCCTAAGCCCAGATCTTTACTCAGTGA
>ONAH01000097.1 GCA_900315715.1 uncultured Eubacteriales bacterium | reverse complement strand
GATGTAAGGGACGGTTTGAAGCCTGTTCACAGAAGAATACTGTACGCTAAGTACGAGAATAATATACTGCCGAACTCACCGTACAAGAAATGTGCAACAACTGTCGGCGACGTGCTGGGTAAGTATCACCCACACGGAGACGCCTCAGTATATGACGCACTTGTAAGACTTGCACAGGATTTCTCAATGAGATATATGCTTGTTGACGGTCACGGAAACTTCGGAAGCGTTGACGGAGATCCGCCTGCTGCTTACCGTTACACGGAGTCAAGAATGAGCAAGATTTCGGTAGAGATGCTGCGTGATATAGACAAAGATACGGTAGATTTCGTACCGAACTACGACGACTCAAGAACAGAACCGTCTGTTCTTCCGACGAAATTCCCAAACCTGCTTGTAAACGGCAGTACGGGTATAGCGGTAGGTATGGCAACGAATATTCCGCCGCATAATTTGAGTGAGGTAAGCGACGCAATATGTTACCTTATAGACAATCCAGAAGCTTCACTTGCAGAGATAATGGAGTTTATAAAGGGTCCTGATTTTCCGACAGGCGGTATAATTATGGGCAGAAGCGGAATTAGAGCCGCTTACGCTACGGGTAAAGGAAAAATCAACGTCCGCGCTAAGACAGAAATAGTTGAAGCTAAGAACGGCAGACATAAGATAATAGTTAGCGAACTCCCCTATCAGGTAAATAAGGCTAAGCTTATTGAAACTATTGCCGATTATGTAAAGGAGAAGAAAATCGAGGGTATTACCAATATCGAAGATCACTCCGACAGAAACGGTATGCATATAGAGATAGATATAAAGCGAGAGGCAGACGCAAATCTTGTGCTTAACAATCTCTTTAAATATACGCAAATGCAGTCAACATTCGGCGTAATAATGATAGCAATAGTAAACGGCGAGCCGAAGCTGTTGACGCTGAAAAACATTCTGGATCAGTACATATCGTTCCAGCTTGAGATAATAACAAGACGTTCTCTGTTTGATCTCAAGAAAGCGAAAGAAAGACTTCATATACTTGACGGCTTGAAGATAGCGCTTGATTTTATCGACGAAGTAATTGCTATAATCAGAGCAAGTAAGGATACTCCGTCTGCAAAACAAGCGTTAAGCGATAGGTTTGGGCTTGACGATGTGCAGACGCAGGCGATAGTTGATATGCGACTTGCAAGGCTAACTAATCTTGAAAGACACAAGATAGAAGAAGAAATCGGTAATCTCAAGGTTAAGATAACAGACCTTGAGGATATAATTGCAAGCGAAACAAGACAGCGTTCGATAATAAAAGAAGAAATTACAGAAATAAGAAACAAGTACGGTGACGAGAGAAGAACAGATATAAGCGATGTCAGCGGAGAGGTTGATATTGAGGAGCTTATCCCGAATGAGGACTGCGTACTTACTCTGACTAACTTAGGATATATCAAGCGACAGTCTGTTGATACATATAAGACGCAAAAGAGAGGCGGCAAGGGTATTACAGGAGTCGGAAAGAGAGAAGAAGACGTAGCAACCGATATGTTTATAACTAACAGCCACGATTATGTAATGTTCTTTACAAATCTTGGAAAGGTATATAGAATTAAGTGCTATCAGATTTCTGAGGGAAGCAGAACTTCAAAGGGAACTCATGTCGCAAATATACTGCCGCTTGTGAAAGATGAACGCATAACGGCGATGATAAAAGTACCGTCGTTTGATAATGCGGAGAACAGCTATCTTGTAATGGTAACGAAGCAGGGAGTAATAAAGAGAGTTGATCTCAGCCGTTTCAGCAATATAAGAAAAGGCGGACTTATCGCTATTGACTTAAATGAGGGCGACGAACTTTGCTGGGTAAGACTTACAGACGGAACTAAGCAAATGCTTGTTGCAACAAAGCACGGAAAGGCGATAAAGTTCAACGAAACAGACGTTCGTGACATGGGAAGAACTGCAAGAGGCGTAAGGGCAATAAAGCTTGATGAAGGCGACAGTGTTATCGGAATGTCAACTATCAGAGAGGGTGCGTATGTACTAACGGTATCCGAAACAGGATACGGCAGACTTAGTAATATTGATGATTACAGATTACAGTCAAGAGGCGGTTCGGGAATTATCAATTACCAAGTAGAAAAGTATGGTGATGTAGCGGCTATCAAGGTTGTAGATCTTGACGACGATATAGTACTAATATCTGATAACGGAACGATAATTAGAATCAGTGCAGGTACGATAAGAATTTGTTCGCGTACAAGTAAAGGCGTAACAGTGATGAGAGTTGCAGAAGGCTCAAAGGTAGTATCACTTGCAAGACAGCCTCATGAGGACGGGGACGATATGGACGATGAGAATGAGAATTCCACAGAAAATGAACAGAATGAGGAAAACTCAGAACAGACAGAGTAATTAATAAATAAAAAAACAGCGTGTAAGAAAGTTCTTGCACGCTGTATGAATATTGGAGAAAAAATGAGCATAATTGTAAAAATGTTTTCAAAAGCAAACTCAGGCGAAGTAATAAGAATATGGAACGAAGTTGTAAAAGAAGGCAACGCTTTTCCGCAGACAGATACGCTTGATATAAAAAACGGGATAGAGTTTTTTGAGGGGCAGTCATATACGGGAGCGGCGTTTGATGATGAAACCGGAGCTGTTGTAGGAATGTACATTCTGCACCCGAATAACGTAGGCAGGTGCGGTCATATATGTAACGCAAGTTATGCTGTTGACAACAAAATGCGTGGCAAGCATATAGGCGAAGTTTTAGTTAAAGACTGTATGAAAAAAGCAAAAGAGCTTGGGTTTAAGATATTGCAGTTCAATGCGGTGGTAGCGACAAACGAAAAAGCGTTACGACTGTACAAAAGGTTAGGTTTTACACAACTTGGAGTAATACCGAAAGGCTTTAAGCTTGACAGCGGACGTTACGAAGACATTATACCGCACTATATTGAGCTGTAATCAGTGAAAAATATCAAAGGAGTTCAAAACATGCTAAAAGGAAAAACGATAGTTCTTGCCGTAACGGGAAGTATTGCGGCGTATAAGATAGCCAATCTTGCAAGAATGTGTAAAAAGCTTGGTGCAGATGTACAGGTGTTGATGACGAAGAACGCTGTAAATTTTATAAACCCGATAACATTTGAGAGTCTTACCGGAAATAAATGTCCGATAGACACGTTTGACAGGAATTTTCAGTACAGTGTAGAACACGTAGCACTTGCGAAAAAAGCGGACGTTGTAATGATAGCCCCGGCAAGTGCAAATGTTATAGGAAAAATAGCAAACGGTATAGCAGACGATATGCTTACAACAACGGTAATGGCGTGCACATGTAAGAAGATAGTATCGCCGGCGATGAACCACAATATGTTCCACAATCCTATTGTGCAGGATAATATAAAAAAGCTTGCCTCATACGGCTATGAAATAATCAAGCCGGATAACGGTATGCTTGCAAACGGAGATACAGGCGACGGCAGAATGCCCGATGAAAGCGTACTTTTATGGTATATACTGAGAGAATGTGCGTTTGAAAAGGACATGACGGGAAAAAGAGTGCTTGTGACAGCAGGTGCAACAAGAGAACCGCTTGACCCTGTACGATTTATAACTAACCATTCCACTGGAAAAATGGGCTATGCGCTTGCTGAAACCGCAATGCTCAGAGGTGCAGAAGTAACGCTTGTAACGGCGCATACAGAGATAGCTCCTCCCCCATTTGTTAATGTTGTAAGAGTAACGACGGCACAGGAGATGTATGACGAAGTAACAGCAAGGTTTGAGAAATGTGACATTGTTGTAAAAGCCGCCGCAGTAGCAGATTATCGCCCGGTGAGAGTTGCGGATAACAAGATAAAGAAGTCCGACGGCAATATGACAATAGAGCTTGAAAGGAATCCCGATATATTAGCTGAGCTTGGAAAAAGAAAAACACATCAGTTTTTGTGCGGGTTTTCCATGGAAACAGAAAATCTTGTGGAAAACTCTAAGGGCAAGCTTGAACGTAAAAACCTTGATATGATATGTGCAAACAGTCTTAAAACAGAGGGTGCGGGATTTGGTACGGATACAAATGTTGTGACGATAATCACGCAAGACAGCATAGCAGAGCTGCCTTGTCTGACAAAGCAGGAAACGGCGTCAAGGATATTTGACGAAATACTAAAGCAAATGTAGTTCAAAACCTATGAATTACAAAGTAATTGCTAACAACTAAGTAAAAAAAAACTGCCGCAAAGAACATTTTATAAGTGTTCTCTGCGGCATTATTGTTAAATAGTGGTGTTACACTTTGTTGAATACGAACTCTCCGTCTGCGAAGTCGCACATAACCTTATCGCCCTTTGAGATAGTGCCCTCAAGGATTTTTTCGCTGACAGCGTCCTCAATTTTAGAGCGGATAGTTCTTCTGAGCGGTCTTGCACCGTAAGTGTCGTCGAAGCCCTCATCAGCAAGTTTATCTTTAGCAGCGTCTGTAAACTCAATCGTGATATCCATTCCGGCAAGTCTTTGAGCAAGAGTATCAAGCATATTGCCTGCGATTTTCTTGATGTCGTCATGATTTAGTTTATTGAACACAATGATATCATCTACACGGTTAATGAACTCAGGTTTGAAAACCTTTTTAAGTTCTTCAAGAACTATTTCTTTGGTGTTTTCGTCGGAAGTATCCTTATCGCTGTTTGCAAATCCCATTGTCTGACGCTTATTAGCTGCGGTAATTAGGGACGCACCTACGTTTGATGTCATTACGATAACGGTATTTTTAAAATCAACGGTTCTGCCCTGAGAGTCTGTAAGTCTGCCGTCCTCAAGAATCTGGAGCAGCATATTGAACACATCGGGGTGTGCTTTTTCTATTTCATCGAACAGAACGACAGAATAAGGTTTTCTGCGTATTTTTTCAGTAAGCTGACCGCCCTCATCATAACCTACATATCCCGGAGGCGAACCGATAAGTTTAGCGACGGTGTGCTTTTCCATATACTCCGACATATCAAGTCTGACCATAGCGTCCTCAGTGCCGAACATAGTCTGAGCAAGGGTTTTCGTAAGTTCTGTTTTACCAACGCCGGTAGGGCCTAAGAAGATAAACGAACCTATCGGACGTTTTGGATCTTTAAGACCTACCCTGCCGCGTCTGATTGCCTTTGCGACAGATGTAACGGCTTCATCTTGACCGATAACTCTTTCGTGCAAGATACTTTCAAGTTTAAGCAGGCGTTCGCTCTCCTCCTGAGTAAGCTGAACTACCGGAACACCCGTCCACATAGAAACGATATTAGCGATATCCTCAGCTGTTACCTGTCCGGAAATACTGCTGTTTTTTTCTTTCCATTCTTTTTTGCTGTTTTCAAGAGTTTCTTTGAGAGATTTAATTTTATCTCTTATTTCGGCACAGCGTTCAAACTCCTGAGAATTAACGGCACTTTCAAGTTCGCTTTCCTGAACAGTAATCTCATTTTCGATTTCCTTAAGATTATCAGGAGTAGTATAAGCGTTAAGTCTTACTCTTGAGGCAGCCTCATCGATAAGGTCTATTGCTTTATCTGGGAGGTATCTGTCAGCGATGTAACGTGAGCTGAGAGATACGGCGGCTTTGATAGCCTCATCGGTAATTTTAACTTTATGGTGAGCCTCATACTTGTCACGAAGTCCCTCAAGAATAGTAACGGACTCTTCCTGTGACGGTTCACCCACCATAACAGGCTGGAAACGTCTTTCAAGAGCAGCGTCTTTTTCGATGTGTTTTCTATACTCATTGAGTGTAGTAGCGCCGATTATCTGGAAATCGCCTCTTGCAAGGCTTGGTTTCAAGATATTTGCGGCATCGGTGCTGCCTTCTGAAGATCCTGCTCCGACGATAGTGTGTAATTCGTCGATGAACAGGATAATATCCTTAGAATTTTTAACCTCATCTATGGCGTTTTTAATTCTCTCCTCAAAGTCGCCTCTATACTTTGTACCGGCGATCATACCTGTGAGGTCAAGGGAGAAGATTCTCTTATCTTTGAGAAGATCAGGAACTTCGCCGTCAGCGATTTTGAGAGCAAGGCCCTCTGCGACAGCCGTTTTACCGACGCCGGGTTCGCCGATAAGGCAAGGATTATTTTTAGTACGTCTTGAGAGTATTTGAATTACTCTTTCAATTTCTTTTTCACGGCCGATAACCGGATCTATACCTCCTTCTTTAGCAAGGGCGGTGAGATCTCTGCCGAACTGTTCCAGTGTTTTAGTCGAACCCTTTTTGCCTGATGATTTTGAGCCGAACTTACTGTCTGAGGTTGAGAAGCCGTCATTTCTGCCGTTGCCGGTGCTGATATTCTCAGCGATTTTTTTAGTAAGGTTTTCGATGTTAACGCCCAGTTCGTTAAGCATTCCTACTGCAAAGCTGTCTTCATCGTCAAGAATGGCAAGAAGTAGATGTTCAGTACCGATGTAACTGTTATGCAGTCTTGCTCTGAGTATATTAGCTTTCTGGATAACGTTTTTAACTCTTGGAGTAAAATCCTCAATGGTGAGTTGAACTCTGCTGTTGCCCTCACCGAATTTATCTTTGAGAAGATCATAAATCTGATCGAACTCAACACCTTCCTCTGAGAGAGCGGTATAAGCTACACCGCTACCCTCTTTGAGCAATCCTAACAGGATATGCTCCGAACCAATCCAAGTACAGCACATTTTTTCTGCTGTTTCGATACCGTAGTTAATAGCTAAATTTGCTTTTTCTGTAAATCCTTGAAATTTATACATAATTACCCTCCTCCGCTTTTTTGAAAAAAAGCTTGGCAAAAAACTTTATTTCGCTTCGCTTTGCTCTTTTCCGGTTTGTTATAAATTAATGGTTTGTGTTTT
>ONAH01000030.1 GCA_900315715.1 uncultured Eubacteriales bacterium | reverse complement strand
TTCTTATGCTTATTTAATACATCTGTATTTCACTCTTTCTTTACAGCCTATTATAAAAGACTATACAATAGCCAATTAATAAAATACATATTTTATTATATCACAAATTCTTGACAAAGAAAATGTAGTTTTTGGCTAAAATTAGCCTTAACTATTTATACACAATCACCTTAATCATTCTTTATTACATATATTTTTTGTCATTTTTTATATTTATCCTAATAGTTTAACAAAAATACTGTTTAAGTGATCCGTTTGGTTCGCTTAAACAGTATATATTTTTCGGTTTTATTACCGATAGTTATATAAATTTTCTTTTCGTTTTTTAGATTTACCATACTACCTGTTATCTACTTTTTCCGGATACATATCGTGGTGTAAAAGTCTCTCATATGCCATCTGCTCGTATTTTGTACCCTTTCTTCCATAATTGCAATACGGATCTATTGATATTCCTCCTCTTGGTGTAAACTTTCCCCATACTTCGATATACTTCGGATCCATTAGTTTTATCAAGTCTTTCATAATAATATTTACACAATCTTCGTGAAACGCTCCGTGATTGCGAAAACTAAACAAATACAGTTTCAATGACTTGCTCTCTACCATTTTTATATCGGGTATATACGATATTGTTATACACGCAAAGTCAGGCTGCGACGTTATCGGACATAGGCTTGTAAATTCCGGACAGTTGAACTTTACAAAATAATCATTCTCAGGGTGCTTGTTCTCAAATACCTCCAGAATTTCGGGTGTATAATTAGTCGGGTATTTAGTATTCTTGTTACCCAACAATGTAAGATTATCGTTCATATCTGTTATTCTCCTTAATCTAATTCTATACCGTTTGCTATAAATGCGGCTTTCCTGTCTATACATGTAGCACATTTCCCACATGGCTTCTCTCCGCCCTCATAACAACTCCATGTCAAATTGTACGGCACTCCCAACTCTTTGCCTATTCTTACTATATCCTTTTTTCCTATACCTACAAACGGTGCTTCCACTCTGAGCATTTTTCCGCTGCCAAGCGTTATCGCAAGGTTCATCGCATTATTAAATTCCTCACTGCAGTCCGGATATGCATTACCTGCTGCGTCATCATGATGTGCGCCATAATATATCACTGAACATTCCTTTGACAATGCAATACTTGCCGCTGCAGACAAGAAAAGTCCATTACGAAACGGTACATAAGTTGACACAGGTGAACCGTTTGTTTTTTCAAGCTGTTTTGCATAGCTTTCTTTTGGTATCTCTTTATCTGAACTGCTTAACAAAGAACAATCACTGTACGCAAAAAGCGGTGCAAGATCTATTGATATATGCTCAACTCCGTAATACTCCGTAACCGCCTTTGCAGAACTTATCTCCTTTGTGTGCTTCTGTCCGTACATCACCGAAAGTGCAACTACGTTCTCTCTGCCGTACTTCTCAACAGCCATCGCAAGGCATGTTGTACTATCTACACCTCCGCTTGTCAATACAAGTGCCTTTTCCATAATACTCTCCTTTCATACGCCCTTTTTGTCGGGTGACCAAATATATTTGTGAAGCTGTAACTGCACAGCCGTTCCGTTTAGACGGTGTTTTTTCATAAACTCTACTATCGTTTCGGGTGTTATTCTTCCGAACACCGGACTAAACAAAATATTACATTTCCCTATCAGTCCATATTCATCAATTATCTGCTTCGCCCGTTCCAGATCTTCGACACTTCCTGATACAAATTTTACAGTATCACGCATTTCCAATAGTGATAAGTTTTCAAGGCACATATGCTTTTCCATGCCGCTTAAGGGCAACTTATAATCCATTGTAAATGAAGGGCGGTTTACTATTTCCATAAACGGCGCTAATAATATACTTCCGTTTGTTTCTATCTCAACGCTTAATGATGTATCCTCTGCTAAAAACTCAAGCAGTTCTTTTATTCCATCACGATTTAGCGGTTCACCGCCTGTTATTGTAACGTTTGTTATTCCTGAGGATTTTATCTCTTTATATATCTCTTCTTTATCTCTGCTAACATATTCACATTTGCTGTCATTTGCCCACATCGTATCGCAGTACGAACAACACAGATTACAGCCCTTTAATCTTAGAAAAAAAGCAAGCTGTCCTGCTTTCATTCCCTCTCCGTTTATACTTACAAACGTTTCTACAACATCTATCACCTTTACTCCTCCTCATACGAAGCACTGTTGTTAGGAGTTTCATATACTGTTACACGACTCATTTTAAATCCATCATTCTTCATTCTGTCATAAAAATATTTTGCAAAACTCTCTGCTGTCGGACGAAACTCAACTTCACGCACAGCAAAATTCTCTTCTCTCAGCATTTCTAATAGCGCAGGTTTCAGACTTCCTTTTTCTATTATCAAACAATGGTCAAATTCTTCTGTTAGTTTTCTCAGATATCCTCTGAAATCACCAAAATCTACCACCATACCTTTTGTCTGTCCGCTTTCGCATATCGTTTTGCTACTTATCTCAGCGACAACTCTCCAGCGGTGTCCGTGTATATTACTGCACTTTCCTATATAGTCTTTTAAGAAATGTGCGCTGTCAAAGCTTTCCTCTGTACATAGGCTATACATATACAAACTCCCTTCCGATTATATAAAAAAAGCAGACACAGCCGTGCCTGCAATTATTCTAAAAAAATACAATGCAGTCCCGGTTTTTATTAACGACAGGAGGGTACAAATGAACTGTCGTTTTATATTATACAACCATACAACTGCATTGTCAACCGTGCTTATGCCAACATCTTGGAAAATAATCATTCTCTCAATTCTCACCATGATTATTCTTCATATCATATCAAACAGGCTTAGCTGCTGCGGAGAAATAATCTGTATTTCATTATCGTCTGTATTTTTGTTATTGTGTGAAACATCTGCGTTCCAGTCCTCATCAATAGGGTATGCTCCCATTTTGATCAATTCTACATTACCTTTGAGGTCATCTCTATCCCAACAAAAAAGCGGACAAAATTTATTCTTCAGATTATCTGCTGCGCCGTTCCACGTTCCTCCTTTTCCGTATTCACAACGCACTACAACTGTCGCCTCTGACTGTGCGTATATATATCGGTTTCTTGCCATAGCTGTTGCAGTTGTAAACTCTTGTTCGGGGTTTTCGGCACTTATCAGAATAATCTTTCCATCCAACACTGCCGACGCATATTCGTTATTCCTCAAAAGACGTACAATAGAATCCGAAACATAATTTATACAAAAGCTATCGTTTGATAATGCTGATTTCATTGCGAAATAATCTATACCTTTTGCTCCGCCGGATACTACTCCGTAGCCTCTTGTAACTACTTTCCCAACAATATTTCTTGTAAACAATTCGTCTCTTTTTTCTGTCTTTCGTGAACCCACAAAGCCTACCGTATCTTTCGCCATAAGTTCCGGATTACCCGCATAATAAAACAGCGGCGGACACTTTTTTCCCATACGTTTTTTTATCATACGGGGATAATCTTTCTCCGCTCTTGTTGTAATCTGTATCCCCATACTGCGGTATTTTTCAAGTTCAAATGGTATGCTGCCCATTCTGTCCAATAGACGCAGTGTTCTTTTTGTTTGCTCTAAATCAAAACCTAAATCATAAAACTGAGATGATGAAAACTCTGACAATTCTTTCGGCTCAATATTACGCTCTCTTAATACAACAGCAAGTTTTGACCATTCCGACGGTGAATAAGGTACTGTGTCATCTCTGCCGTAATAGCTGCACAAAGCTATTATCACCTGTGAATTATCGTTCATCGCCTTAATCCTCAGAACCCGAAATGTCTGCAAGCGCAAACGGTACTACCGTATTCGCCCCGCTAAGTCCAAGCCATAATCCACCAAGAGTTAATGTCCACTTTGAACCTACTATATCATCAACAAGGAGTATGTTTTTTCCGTTTAGCAGCGGAGCTTTTGCCGTATTTATCGTAAACTTGTTGAACGCATTAGCATACTGAAAAACACTGTTGTGCATATCTCTCTGACTAAACTCACTTGAGTCCGGTTTTGTTTCCAAGAAATCTACACATGAAATCGAACATCTTTGTGCAAGTCTTTGCGCAAAATCTTCCACGATATCGCTTCTGTTTGACGGAATATATGTTATATAATCTATTTGTTTTTCGGCAATTATTGTCTTTAATTCCGTGTAAGACTGTTCAACCAATTCATCCGAAAATCGCTGTTTTTGCAAAAATTTCTGTTCCTTTACCAATGCGCCTGCACCCGGATCTCCGTATCTTGAAAGACATAAACCAACTTCGTTTACAAAAGGAAGCTTTGTCGTACCATCGCTCATTTTCTGTGGATACTTCTTTCTGGGCAGTATCTCCAATTTAAGCGTCTTAAAATACTCCTGCGCTTTTATTACAGACTCTGCTTGAGGCATTTGTTTAAACTCATCTTCATCTATACAGTTAGAGCATTTTCCGCAGTTTTGATTTGTATCATCATCAAGACAATTTACAACATAGCGGCTCAGACAACTCTTGATTCCCACTATTTCAAGCATTTGTTTCTGTTCCTGTCTGCGTATCTCAGTTACCATATTATAGTGTTCTGCGTTATACTTGAAATCATTATTAAGTACTCTATATTCGCTGCCGCTTTTATAGAGGTATCCTTCGTTTGTTAAGAATGTCAGTGTTTTGTCTAAACGTCCGGCAGCAATATTCACTGTTTCTACAATACTTGCTTTATTGAAATTCGGAGAAACCTTCTTTATTGCTTCGGTTACAATTTCAAATTCTTCTTTTGTTGGAAATGCTGTTTCGATAAAATAATTCTGTATATTTACATCTTCATCACCGTACATTAGGAATATATCTGCACGCGGTATATTTCTTCCTGCACGTCCGATTTGCTGATAGTATGCAACTATGTTTGAGGGTATATTGTAATGGACAATAAATGAAATATCGTCCTTATCATACCCCATACCCAACTTGATTGTAGCAACTATTACCTTTATCTTGTTGTTTCTGAAAAGCTGTTCTGTTTCTTCGTTCATTGCATTATTTAGATTTGCATGATACGGTCTTGCAGATATACCGTTGTTATTTAGAAAACCTGCTATCTGTTCACAGGTACGTGTTGCTAAACAGTAAATAATTCCGCTGCCATCTATTTTCGGAATGTTATCAAGCAGCCACGCATATTTTGTTTCGGGATCATTAAGGTCAAGCAGATGCATCACAAGTGATTCTCTGATAAGACTGCCTCTTGAAACAAATACATTTCCTCCAAACTGCTGTACAAGATCGTCTATTACACGGCTTGTTGCTGTGGCGGTAGTACCAAGCAGAGGAATATTTTTAGGAAGTGCTTTTATAACCTTATTTAGTCGCATATACTCAAGCCTGAAATCGTGCCCCCAGTCCGAAATACAGTGTGCCTCGTCTATTACAAACATTCCTATTCTGAACTCAGATACTGCTTGTTGTATTTCTTCTGAAAACAGTGTTTCGGGTGTGATGAATACTACATCGATTTTCCCCTCTTTTATGTCACTCAAATCCGCTGCACGTGTCTTTCTTGTATTGCTGTTGAGAATACAAGTACTTAGCCCGAAACTTTTGGCGGCTATTGACTGGTTTTCCATCAAAACCAGAAGGGGACTTACTACTAATACAAAACCCTTTTCCATTTCCTTGAGATACTTTGCACACATAAAATAGACAAGGCTTTTCCCCCAGCCGGTCTTCTGAACTACTAGTGTACGTCTATGTTTAAGGGCTGCTTCTATTGCCTCGTACTGTCCATCTCTGAACCTTCCACCCGGTCCGTAATGGTCTTCAAGATAATCTGAAATCTTTTTGTACAAGTATATATCGTTTATATCTGTTTCTTTCATTTTCCTCACCTATTTTCTGTATTTATAAAATGCCGTGTATTCGATTTAATCGAAACACGACATTTTTCATTCATTAATCCTCGTATTTTACTGCCTTGTCAAAGAGATTTTCTACCTCTTTTGAAGGTGCTTTTGTACAAAGCGTTACTATAACTGCGGCAATCAGACCGCATACAAATCCAGGGAACAACTCATATATGCCAACCTGTGAAAGGAATATTATCCAGCATATATCTGTTACCGCACCTACTGCTATACCTGCAATAGCACCCTGGAAGTTAAAGCGTTTCCAGAACAAACTGAGTAGTATCGATGGTCCTAATGAAGCACCAAAAAGTCCCCATGCATTTGTTACAAGATCCATAATAGAACCGCTGTTCGGATTAGACGCCATTATAAGTGCAATACCGGATACCGCAAGCACTACTATTCTGCCTATCCAAAGCATTTCCTTATCGCTTGCCTTATTCTTTCGGAATACGGGCTTATATACATCACTTGCAAATGATGATGATGCCGATAACAGCTGACTGTCCGCTGTACTCATTGACGCTGCAAGTACGGCTGAGAGAAGTATTCCGGAAACAACACCGGGGAATATTTTTCTTACCATCGATATAAACACTAGTGAGTTTTTAGCTGTTTCTTCGTCATAGCCTAAGAACATTCTGCCGATAACACCTATCGCCGCCGCAAATATTACTATGAATACCGTCCAGGTGATACCGATAGCAGCAGATTTCTTCATCTCCTTCTGTGAACGTATCGACATAAATCTGATTATGATATGAGGCATACCAAAATATCCAAGTCCCCATGCTAGTCCTGATACTATATCCTTCCAGCTTGTCATAAGAGTAAAATAACCGTCGGGCATTTCTGCTGCTGCATTACTCTTTATCATACCAACCGCAAATATTGGCGCAATAAGCATACCGCAGAATATCAACATACCCTGGAAAAAGTCTGTCCAACACACTGCCGAAAAACCTCCCAGAAACGTATAGCCAACAATTATCAGCGCAGCAAGATACATTGCAAGTTTTGCGTCTATTCCTATTACTGTGTTAAAAAGCGTTCCGCAAGCTTTAAGGCTTGACGCTGAATATATCGTATATGCCATTAGAAACACTGCTGCACACAATATCTGCAATACCTTCGACTTTGATAAAAATCTGTTTGTAAGGTACTGTGGAATAGTTATGGAGTCATTCGCCACAATAGAAAACTTACGCAGACGCGGAGCTTCTATTAACCAACTGATAGTGTATCCTATCGCAAGCCCTATTGGTATCCATACTTGTCCCATTCCCAAAGCATAAACCGATGTGGGAAGTCCCATAAGTACCCACGCACTCATATCCGATGCACCTGCCGACAGTGCGGTTACCCATGGTCCCATCTCTCTGCCGCCAAGAAAGTATGATTTTTCTCCGCCGTTTTTGTTCTTGAAGAAGAAAAATACACCAATTCCAATCATGAACAGCAGATAAACAATGAATACTACTATTTCCGATATTCTCATTGAAATATCCTCCTACAAAATATACTTGTATGACCAAAATCCATTCTTAAATATTACTCTTTCGTTTGGATATACAGCCACTTTTCTATTTTAGCACAAAAAATTAAATCAATAAAGGTTGTTCACAGTTTTTTTACAAATTTTACATAAAAAACGGACAACCTTACTAAATCGGCTGTCCGCTTGTATTTATCTGATTGCTATAAGAACATACTGACACGATGAGTTATTCAGATCGTACCTTAACTCTCCTGTTGTAGTCTGTCTTATTATTACTCTGCTGCCTGAGAGTTCAACTCCTCCGCTGCCGCCGGCTTCCTTTGCTGATACTGCATAATACACCTTATTTACTCCATCGGTATAATGTGCAGGCGGTTTATCTGCTGCATAGTAGATCACCACAGACGGTGCAAATGATAGCGTTATCTCTCTTACATCTTCATCTGTACCCTGTAACACTCTTATTGCGTATGTATCACGCAGCTTTGATCTGTCATTTTCTGTAAGATGTACAAGATCGTTTTCAACATGTTCTCCTACCGCACTGTCAATAATCGCATTGTCACGGTTAAAGTCTGATCTTACCGGTCTGTCTATGTTTGCCCAAAAGTTTAGCTGTAATTTTTCTGTCTTAAATGATGACGGCATTATTATTCCTCCCAATTATATCGTTCAAATTCCTGCCACGTCATGTTCATGTCATCTATTCTTCCAAAAATCAGCCCCAATGCGTCAAGTCCGTCAAAATCTATTGTACGGAAGTCCACTGTAAATGTCAGATGATATGGCATGAATTTTTTTGCTCTTTCTATAATATTATCCTGCTGCGCACGACTTAACGTATGATCATGAGAGTATATATACACATCATAAACAATCGGGTTTTCGATAATATCACATTCAAGACCGACACTCCTGAAAAAATGATGTATTCCCTCTACTGTATTATCGTTTGTCGAAAGCGTAAGCATATTGTTTATCATATTACGCCGTTTTTCTATCTCAAGATCATCTCTTACTTTTCCGAACAACTTTTCATAGAACTCAAGTCCTCTGTTTTGTGCTGTTGTAGATATACATTCCCTAAGTATTTCGTCAGCACATTCTCTGATCACATCAAGAGCTGCGGCATAGCTTTCCATTTCTTTATATACAAGCCTGCCGTTATCAAGTTTATAGTTCTTTATTGGAAATGTCATTTTTATCATTTCGCTAAGAGTTCCCATATAACCTCCTGTCAGACACGTTCTGTTATAGAAACGGTTCCCTGCCATGCTATACAATCGTCATCTATTACGGTATCACTGCTTCGTATCGTTGAAAATGTATAATTATCAACACCCTCAACGTGTTGTATATACTCTCCCACTTCGGATAGATAGAAGTTTTCTCCCGCACCTATAAGCGAAAAATACTCCTCTATCGCTTCTCTAATATTTTCTTCGACCTCTGCAAAATCATAACCGCTTTTTACCGATACCGAAACATATATATTTATCGGTACTCGCACAAGAGTACCTACCTCTATATCTACATTTATTTCTCTCAAACTTTCAAGATGTGTTTTTACACTGCTTTTGAGTTCCTCTGACGGATCTCCGTTATCACTCATTATATATACATCAAGAGTTCCTGCGCCTCTCACTCCTGCAACAACACCTGCCGCACGTACTCCCTCAACTTCAAGCGTACTCTGAATATAAAAAGCTTTATTTGTACCGTTTGGAATATTGACAAAACTGTTTAAAACTCTGCGTCTTAACTGTTCGTCGCTTTCCTCATCAGTGCCGTCTGACATCTTATACTCATTTACTACCCTTAATAGTGAATGTACAGGCGTTACAATAACCGTTATCGTATCCGGCGCAACATTACCGTCACTTCCCTCGTTTATAGCCTCTGCAATACTCGGCGCTGAAAGCCTTCCCGATGAAATTGTTACCTCGCTTTTCGTAACAAACCTCTGAGGATCATCTCCTCTTGTTGACAATACTGTTCCTTCGGGAATTGTAACATCATAATCAAGCGGTATATCAAGGCAAAACATTACTTCTCCCTGTGCTTTTGTACCGCTTCTTCGTGTTAGTCCTCTCTGCTGTGCGTGTCTGTCAAGGTATTCACCCTCTGCCGTATCGGGGAACATCTGTCGTTTCACGTATTCATACTCCGACTGCAGAGAAAACACCTCTCCCGCAAGAACTTTCATTCGTATGCCTATATCAGAAGCACTGTCGGGTGATGTTCCTGTTCTCTCCTCATACTTGTCGGTCATTCTGCGGAGTATCTGTTCATAAGTTTCCATTTATCGTTACCTCCGTATTTCTACTCTCGCCGCCATAGTAAACCTCAACTGTAAGAGTAATATTGTTTTCATTTCTCTCTGCCGTTACTTTCCCGACAGATATACTTTTTTGGTCCGATACTGCGTCTGTTACAAAAAGGCGGGGATCTGCGGTTTCCTGCGAAAAAAGATATTCATAGTCCGCACCAAGCTGTCTGTCATACGCAAAGGTTCCCCTCTTTGTAAGCAGACAAAACCTCACCCTTTGACAAGCCTCTTTCAGCGAATGTATGCTTATCGGACTACCCACTGTATTCTGATAGAAATCTCCGTCCATTACTAATGTATCCACATCATTCGCCCTCACTTTCAGTAAATTCCCTGCCGTTTATGAGAACTTTGCCGTCATTTTTTAATATTATGCTTGCTCCTCCCGAAGAGTAAAGCCCTATCTCCCCTTCGCTCAGTTCAAACGGCGGAGTTTTGCACACGCCAATCATATAATTTGAATTGCCTATCTGAAGCGATACTGCTTTTTCACCTTTTTGGGGAACATAAGCTATTCCGTAAGGTGTGACAGTTTCTCCACTAATCGTGTCGGATGAAACCACCGAAGCTGTTAGCTTATCGAAAGTCGTTGAAATAGTTTTAGGTATCCACATTTATTCATCACCTCTTGAAGTAAGCTTTATCGAAGTACGCTCACCTTTGTTGTCGAAGATATATTTTATCTTTTCGATGTACAAAACTCTGTTTTCGCACCAAGGTGCATTTACCGATGCAGGACTGCCAATCGTATTTAGCATACATTTCGGACATTCAAGCTGTATGGTAAAACTTTTTCTGTTTGACGCTTTTATTATCCTGTCTGCGTCGCTTGCCGATCCTGTGGAACTTTCCATAAGGTTTAAACATCGTATCCGCATGATTTCTGTACCCTCACATTCGGGATTTTTTACACTCATACAAAATCCGTTTGCATCATAAACCATTATTTCTGAAATTTTTGTATATCTGTTGTCAGATACTATTATTTTGTCAAACGGTACTCCACTGCGATTATCAAAAAATACGGGTGAGCAACTTGAAAATACATCTGAAATTATTGTTCCCGTATGATCTATACGCATTGTCGTTGAGAGAAACTCTCTGCAAAACCTCTGTATCACCTTATAATGCGAACTACCTTTTTTAACAGAAAATGTACCGCTTCTTTCCTTTCGGGTACAGACTTCTTTTTTTGTTATTCCAAAAGGCTGTGCATGTTCTCTTATTATTACATCAAAAGACGGATCGTTATATGTAACCGTACTGCTTTCACTGTCTGTCAGCAATGAGGCAAGACTTCGTGCATAGATAGTGATCTCTGACTTTCTGCTGTCTGATTTCAGTATAGTTTCATCTACAATTCCCGAAAAAATAACTTCATTTGTTTGCACCGCAGCTTTTATATCATAAACAATGTCGTTTAAAACGTATATCCTGTTAATATAAGGAAAATCTTCTCTGTATGCAAATACAGCCGTGAGACTATCGCACGGTACATCTGCTTCCTGCTCTATGACTATACTCAGCGGAGTATCAAGAAAAAAGTAATCGTCGTTTATTTCTCCTGCAAACCTCATCTGACACGCACCCTCTTTCCATCCGGAATATTAAGTATGTTTCTTATATCCGTATTGAGCTTAATCAAAGTTTCTATCGGCACATCACATCTGTATGAAATATCCCATAGTGTTTCGTTATGAAGACTTACGGTGTAGTTATCCTGTGTTATTTCGCTTGCTTTTCGTTGAGTGCCTGTGCAAAACTCAAACTCAATAACAATAAGTTTTTCACGGGTATTTGCCTTTGCAGAAAGCTTCGTAAGCACTGCTGTATATACTCCCATTTCGGGAATACATAATTTCTGAGCAACATTCTTTTTCTGCACTCTGAGAAGCTCTGCATACATCTCAAAACATTCCTCACCATACAGCTCTCCTGTTCCTTTTATTATAACCGTATTATCACGAATACTCTGCATTATAGGCAATGATCCTATCGGAGTGTATTCATTTACAGTCTTGCTCTTAACAACTGCAAGCTCCTTCGGGTTATGCCTAAACGTTATTCCTCCAAATCTCATCAAAGGATATGACATTACTCCTCCTCACTTTCGCAATCAAGCGTTTTGCTGTAACGTCTTGACTGTCTTTCGTAATACTCCGAAAGTTCATCTGCATATTCTTCGGCATCCTCACTGTAATACTTGTTATCTTCATTCTTCATAAGAACATCCTTTCGCTCATAATTTCCCGCCACCCACCCGTATGTGCATTTTTTACTCTTATTCTGCTTTTAAGTAGCCCTCTATTGTTAGTGTATTTCCGTATGGTTCATCGCTTTTTGTAACATAGCATTTATAAAGATTAAAATCTTCATCAGCACCCACAATACTCATATTGAATATCCCATACTTCGATAACAGACTTCCAAGTCCGCCTTGCGCTCCTCTTATTGTTATTTTGTACTTCATGCTGTTATATACAACATTTACAGGTATGCTGTTAAAAATTGTATATATAGGGTACGACGAATAGTCTGTTTCAAAACGCAAATCAAAAACATCTGCATTAATGATTAGTTCTTCTTTGCCTATAAAACCAAAAAATTTGACTCTTACTCTCCCGGAGTTTTCGCATACTGTATTTGCTGTTATCCTGGACACATATCCCATGCTGTTGTTGTCATAGGATACTCTTGATATAACAAGCTCATCTGCTATTGCTTTTGAGGACAATACACTTGCGGTATCCTGTGCAAGCCTCATACACCCAGTCAGATCACCAACGAAAGGTGAATACACATCTATCACATAGTACAGCTTTCCACCCTCAAGCTTTTCCGGATATACATACACACTGCCCTGCTTTACAGGTCTTACCGCATTGTTGTGCCTATAACCGCATATTGCATTAATGCCATTTTCATTAAGAGCGGAGATTATCTGTGTAATTTTGTCATTCATCAATCCCGCCTCCGCTTACTTTTTTTAATATTGCTCTGCTGTATAACGGCTGTTTGCTTTTATAATACAAATCCCCATGCATCAGAATATACTTTTGTCCGTCATACTCTATTTCAGAACCGTATCCTATCAGATCTGTTCTGCATCTTGCTTCTCCTATAAACAGACTGTACCCTCCGTCAAGATATCCGTCAGTTGAAAATTCTCCTCCTGAGGTATATCTGCTCTTGTGATTAAGAGGTTCTATAAATCCATACGCATAAAACTCTCTGCCTTCGTTTTTAGGAATGATCCTGCATTTCAAGCCGTACTGCTTAATCACAGCTGTAATTACGTCTTTGTACAAAGCTTTCAGTCCTTCCGAATATCATATCATCCACCATAATAAGGTCGCTAATATTGAGAAGCGCATCACAATACACCGAATACGCATATTCTACTGAGGCTCTGTCTGCATTTACTGTCAGATCTCCTGCCTTTACACCCGACAATTCTCCTCTTGCACAGAGTATCTTTCTGTAACGGTAAAAGGCAAGGGCTGCCGCCGCCGATGTTATTCGGTGACGGTAGCGGCTACTGTCATAGTCGGGAATAAGTATTTCGGATATGTCGAACATACTCTCATAGACAAGATACTTCCATCTGTCTGCCTGCTCAGTGTCAAGCTCACTTAAACAGATAAATTTTTTTAAAACCTTATCAAAATCCATATCTTATCCCTCCTTGCTGTAAAATCAGGATACTACAAGAACCTTTGACGCTCCTGTGAATATCTTTGAGAAACCTGCTATACAAGAAATTGCAGCACGCTCAAGCTGTCTGTCAATTAGCTTATCATATTCTGTGCAAACATCTCCTGCTGTTACCATTTCAAGTGCATAATTCTTATCAAGACCGATCAATGAACCTGCCGACATACTCGGAACATGAATAAGGTTTGCACCAAGCGGAGTTATCATCTTGCCTGTTGCGTGGAATGAGTTGCCCGCTGCAGAATCCTGCATCTGTGTCATATTCAGCATTGATGTAACAAGATTTGTTGGTGCAAGAATTGTATTGAGCTGGTACGGATTGAGATTTCCCCAAAGACTTACAAGATCTGCATAAGTAAGTGTACCCTGTGTTCCTACCGCAACTGTCGAAGCTGCATTTGAGTTACCATCACCATTCTTGATTACACTGACAGCGTCCTTAAACTGTGCTCTGGCTATGTACGCTCCGATCTGCTTTAGTGTTACTGTAAAAAGATCAAGTCGCTGAAACCTCAGTGCCTCATAAGACGCAACCAACATTCTACCCCTCTTCTGGAGAGTAACAAGGTTTGCCTGAACATGAATATTTGTTTCCGGAATTGACGTTCCCTCAGCCGTCTGTACAAGTTCAAGCTCACTGTCCGTTGGAATAGACGCTATCGAACGGTAATCCATACCCTCTATCTTTGTAACCGCCGCTACAATGTCTTTGAGTACATCTGCCTGCATCATACCCTGATGAACTGCACGGCTTACATATTCAGGAAAAAGTGCGGCAGATGAAGAAGTCTGAAAAAACTTCTCTATATTGTCGCTGCCCGCACCGCTTACCTTTATATCAAATCTCTTAAGCTGTCGCTCAAATGCGTCAAGTCCCTCAAGAGCCGTTCCCTTGTAGTTTTCGCTCGGATCAAGCTTTTCAAGTGTCTTTGTAAGTCCGCTGCCGCTTTTGCCGTACATACCCTTTTCAATTACAAGATTTTCATATATTGCCATATTATTACTTCCTTTCATCAAATACTGTATTCACTGTTTACAGATATATCATTATCTCTGCTCTTTGTACCAAGCTGAGATCTTACGGGGAAAAGCTGTGATGATTTTTCCTCAAAGATTGATTTGAGCTTTATCATATCATCAGCCCCAAGACTGCTAACCATTTTTTCTAATAGTTCACTGCCAATTCCTATCTGAGCAGTAACACCTGCCTTAACGGTTTCAAGTATCATATACGACTTAAACCTTTCGCTTTGTGCCGCTGCTCTTTTCATCTTGTCGTACTCATCGTCATCACGTCGTAAAAAGCTTTTTATTACACCCGCTTTTCTCTGTGCCGGAACCGCCGTAAAAGACCATTCATAAGCGTCTGTCGGTTCGCTCAATACTCCGCAGCACAACTTACCGGAATAACTCTCACCCCTGATATGCGTACAGCTGTGTTCTCTCATATCAGCACCGCATATTGAACAGGTACATTTTCCGATACCGCAGCCAACACTTACTTCTTTTCTGATACCGCTGTCAAGCAGTGAGATTATCTCCTTTGTTGCTTCACATACAGGAATATATGCTTTTGCTACAACACGCATATATTCCTCTCCCAGCTGAGTCTTTTTACCTTCGACATATTCACACTTGCAGTCATATATTCTTGCAATCTGATTTTTTGCAGACGTGTCATGGTCATATATTCCCGTTACACCAACAAAAAGCTGTGCAAGCTTTTCAAGCGTATCCACTGTAAAATGCTCATAATCCCTGTCTACATCGTTATCGCAGAGTACAACTGTAAATGTATAGACCTCTTCTTTCGAAAGCTGTTTTCGTGCATACTTATTGATAAGTTCCATATCACTGTCTGTTACATTTCCTGTTGAACTTATGTTTGTATCTTTGTTATTATTCATTGTTATCCCCCTCCAGTTCCTTCTCTATCAGTGCTGCCTGCGCATTTGCAAGTCTTGCCTGTGCAAGCTCAGTTTCGTCTTGCAAACTTATGTTTTCCCACTCTATCTCATAGCTGCAATCGATACCGTTGAGTACAAACCATATGTCGCATATTTTTCGTATTACACCGTTTAGTATGTTTCTGTAATACTCCAGTTCACTTGTTAGTATATCGGCCTGTTGGCTGCTCATCCGCTCTGTTGTACTCCACGATAATCCCAGCAAAAACGGCGGCACAGAAAGCTTTGCAACTATTTGCTCAAGCATCTGTCTGACCGGTATCTCTGTATCCAGTATCTGATTATCCGCTCCGATTACGCTTACGGAAACATCTCCGACAGATACAAAATCACTGACTGTGTCACGGTTTCTCATGGCCTTGCTCCATTCGTCTGCAATGGCCGCCGCACGCTGTCTGCTCATCGCTCGGTCGCCTTCCGTTGCAGGTTTATATGTTACGGCAAAACGAACATTTCCTACACGTTCAAAATTTACTCCAGTGGTATTATATATTCCCAATAGTATCGAACTAATAAACGGTAATCCTCTTAGTATCGAAGTACCATAAATACTGCCCGGTTCCGGATCAAGCGTTGATACGCATATCAAATTCTGATACGGCAGCGGTTTTTTATCAATTTCTCCTGAAGGATATACCAGCAGGTCTATACCGTTATCTGCATAGTTAAGTTCTACTGACGAAAGCGGAATGTTTAGCAGAGAATAAATTTTTCTGCCGTCACCACTCAAAACTATCTCCGATACTGCCGTACCGTATGTGAGCAATGAGCTTAAATACACATAGAGAAACTGCTCTATCCCAACTCCACCTGCGTCGCTGCGCACATTACAAAGAAAATCTCTGAGCTTTTTTTCGACCGATTTTCTCTCACATTTTACCCTGAACTTTCCTGTAAGCCTGACTATTTTTCCTATCGCTGCATCAATAACGGGAACCGCCTCTCTGAGCGTTCTGTATAATCTGTATTCTTGCTGTGATACTATCCCCGTATGATACAACTCTCCATAAGGGTGAAACATACCTTTTGAAGTCGTCTGCACAACCGGTACTGTATTATCCTCATTCTTCTTTGAAAAAAGCTTCAACAAATCACCTCCGTTATCTCTCTACCGACACTGCAAAAAAGCCGTCGTTTTCATAATCTCCCAGCGCGGTTACAAAGTATCTTATATCGTCCATTGCGTGATCGTTCTCCTTTACGGGGCAATCCTTTGCTCCGCTTTCGTCCCAGCGATACAAAGAAAACTCCCTGGCAGCGTCTTTACATACACGACATATCTTTACTCTGCCCGACAAAAGTGCGTCGGATACTCTCCTTATACCGTCAATTACTCTGTTATCGGCAGGCTGTACAGAATACTCTCCGTGCCTTCGAATTACGGTCATAAAGCTTGCTGCTGACGGATCAACTATAATCCTTTCAATATGCCTTCCGCCTGCAAGTGTTCTCAATTCTTCATAATGCTCCTCGTCTGTTCTTTGGTTTCCTTCTCTTCTTGAGTCGTAATAATACTCTGCTACACGATACCACACTCCGTCGTACTCACCCCATAATCCAAACGATGACGGATTGACTGTACCGTAATCACAAGAAATAATATACCTCTCCGCACTTCCCGAAGGTATTTCGCAGAACATCTTCTCTTCTCCCATAAACGGATATACTGCTCCTGCTGCGGCTACCCATTTTCCTTCAACAAACCTCTGATAAAATGCCCCGGAATATAGACTTTTGTATCGCTTAAGCATCTCTTTGGAAAGCGACGGATTATCCTCCATTGAGAAATGAATATACAAAGCATTTTTTTGATCCGCTTTCAGTATCCACTCCTGTCTGAACCAATGCTGTGGGTATTCAGGATTGCAATTAAACCAGAACGTTGATCCCTCAACGGAACATCTCGCTACTGCCTGCTCTACAAATGATCTCGGCATTAGCGCTGCCTCGTCAAGAAGTATTCCGCTGAGCGTCATTCCTTGTATAAGGGCTGCTGAGCTTTCGTCCTTGCCGCCGAAAAAATAAAACCTGTTTGTATGATTTCCATAGGAAATGTCAACGTAGTTTTCTGAGTATCTTTCACGTACAGAAAATCCAAGCGTTCGGACATTCTCAAGAAGCGGTGCAAGTACGTTTCGCCTTACAGAACGGATAGTTTTTGAGCATAACGCAAAAGCCGAATTGTTAAAACGGTAAAATGCCCATAATACAAACGATATACTCATACAAACTGTTTTTCCGCTTCTTACTGCACCGTCGCATATTATGCAGGATTTATCACGATACAGACTACCGTCACACCACCATGTAAGCACCTTGAGCTGTTTGTCGGAAAAGGTGTCAAACTTCATTTCCACTCTCTCCTTCGAGCGTTACTGCACAGCGGTTTAAAGCCTCATACAGCGATCCTGCTCCTGCGTCATCTGACGAGGAAGTTCCGAGATATTCTAGGGCTTTGAGCCTGTCAAAAAATTTGATCTCCATCGCTCCGTCCTTTGGCTTTTTTATTTCGGAAACATTGTACAGGTCAAGCGTCTGTACATCAAGCTCCCCCTCCGACATCAGCAGTCTGAATGCGTCCGATGTACTTCCGAATGCCAGCCTCTCATAACCCAGCAGTACTCGTTTTCGACAGCTAAACCTCCTTGCACATGCCATACACCTTTCGTTGCAGGTTTCGGGATCTTGTTTCTTTCTCCTCATATCTTCCTCCTTGCTCTGACTGCGGAAATCGGTTCACCGCAGAATTCATAGCGTAAGGTTTTTTTCACCTTACAACTCCCCCCTGAAAAACAAAAAAAGTTGCATACGAATATGCAACTTTCTTACAATATATTATTTTTTATTATGCTTTTACCCCTTTACTATACTCTTGTGATACTTAATCCAACTTTCCGAAGTATCAAGCACCTCATACTTTTCGTCCGTAAGCAATGCCTTTAGTATCGCTGCTGACCTTGCCTGAGTATTCACAGACTTCTTCGGGTTAAACTCAATATCTGTAAACCACTCATACTCTGCAAGCCCGTTTTTTAGGGTTTCTTTGTCAAATGTCTGCAACGCACTCTTTACATAAATATAATCATAAAACGCTGTTACAGGTCTTAAACTCCATTCAAACCCGTTATAATTAAATGCTATCAGTTTTCCTGAATTTTGCAGACGTTCATCACGCTTTGCATCCTTCGGTTTCATATTAAGTAAATCTCTGTATGGACCGCCATTTTCAAAAACCTTGCTTGACTGATATATACATTCAATCAGTACACCGTCAAGCTTTAACACAAACGCACTCAATGATGAGCCTAAATTCACTTCGGATTTTGTTGATATTTCAAGTGACTTCTCTCCTGTTGACCTCTCAATCGATTCATGGAGTGCTTTGATGTTTTTTCTTTTTTGTGATACCGCAAATCCTCCGTTCCATTCAAATTTATATGATCCTCTGACTACATTCTTTCCGTCAAATTTCCATCCCGGACGTTCTGTCATAAAATATTTCTCCTTTCAGTTTATGTATTTTCTCAAATATTCTGATTACACTAAATTTTATCATTATTTCATTTATTTTTCAACATGTTTTATACATATTTATTAATTTTATCTATTTTTTAGTGTTTTTTATTCTACAATATCTTTTCACAATATCCATTAAAAAAATTGTCAAATAGAAAAAACTTGTTGCCGTAAAAGAAATATTGTGATATAATAAATATATACTATTATTTTCGGAGGTATATTTATGACCTTTGATGAGCTTGTCATCTTTTACATAACACTGATAGGCTGTACAGCAAAAGAGCTTACTATTGAAAGCGGTCTAGCTAACGGTACTATCAGCAGATATATACACGCTCAGCGTAAACCTACTTCAAACAGTACAACAGTACCTATGATAGCCGACGGTATTGTATCCCTTGCAAAAAAACAGAATATTATTCTTGACCGTGACGAAATAATTCAATCTATGTTTATTGCCTGTGAAACCGATGAGTCCTTGGATCATGCACTTTACCGAAAAAACCTGCGTAAGCTTATTGATTATATGGATCTCTCTCTTATAAACATTGGCAGTGCTTTAAACTATGATCCCTCATATATTTCACGTGTACTTGCCGGTCATCGACATCCATATAACCTTGAGGAACTTAAAATCAACACAGCTAAATTCTTTGCAAAGTATTCTTCTCATCAGGAGGACATTATCTGTCGTCTTGCAGAACTGTACGGCTGTACTCCTTTTGAGGCCGGAACCGACAACAAAATGGCTGAACAAACTTATACTTGGCTTTCCACAGATCACGGTACTTTGCACTCATCTACTCCTATCGGTGGAATTCTAGATACAATAAACGAATTCGATATGGAGGCTTTCAAAGATTATCTTCATATTGACTCTATCAACTTACCGACTCTCAACAACAACAGAATTATTGACAAGAGGTATAAGAATTTTTCTTCGCTTAAATCGGCTGAACTTGATTTTATCAGAAATATTGAAATGACCAGTAAAACAGGAACTACTTTAATGTATTGCGATATGCCTCTTGATATTCAAGCATGTGATCCGTCTTTTGTTAAAAACTGGACTTTCGGAATATATACACTAATTGCCAGAGGCATAAAAATACGAATGATACATGATGTTTACAGACCTGTTGATGAGATTATCGCAGAATTGCAAATGTATATTCCGCTTCATATGACAGGAGAGGTCTATCCGTATTGCCTGCGTAAAAAATCAAACACTTCACTTTTGCATATTCTTCATGTAAGTGATACCACTGCTTTGAGCGGTGACGCTAAAGATATTTACGGCAAAGACAGTAATTTTCATGTTACAAGTAATCCCGACGATGTTTTAGTATATCAGAAACAGGCTAATATCTTGATCAATAAATCAAAACCGCTTGTCAGAGTTTACTCAAAAAACAACATGAACAAGTATATTAGCTTTATCAAAAAATGTCCTACGGTTGTAACATCTTCAATTCTATACTCTACTATTCCTATTTTTATGTTCTCAGAAGAACTGCTTAAAACTGTTATCGGCCGATACGATTTGCCAAATGAGGACGTTGAACTTATTCTCAAGTACAGAGATCGTTATCTTTTTGAAATAACACAGCTTTCCAACAACTGTTCCATAAACATAATTGTTCCCCAAATCGCTAAACAGCCTAAATCTACAAAGGTGCTCCACTTGATACTTGCTGATATTTTTATTGACACTGAAATTACTCTTACATATGAGGAGTACGTTCGTCTTATCAAGGACTGCGAATGCTTTTCCGAACAATATTCCAACATTAATCTTATTTATGATAAAAAACCTTTCTTCGATGATATTTCAGTTGTTGTTATCGAAAATAAACTTGCCGTTATTTCCAAGCGTGCAAATCCTGTAATTCACTTTGTAACAGACCATGAAGAAATTGTAAATTCTACTTATAATTTCTTTAACTCATAAACATAAATAGTGCGGAGAATACATCTAATGTATGTAAACTCTCCGCACTTTTTTATTACTTATCTATCAAACTACCTTTTCAAAATCCTCAGCAGGGTGCTTGCAAATCGGACAAATATAATCTTCTGGGAGTTCCTCTCCTACATACTCATATCCGCAAATCTTACATCTCCATATTGTTTTACCGTCCTTTGTTGTTCCTATCTGCTCAGGCTTTGGCTTGATATTCTCATGATAATAGTTATAATCTGCCGAACGCTCATCTGTAAGCACCTTTGAATATGTTACTGCAGCTATAAACATGGTGTGTGTTCCAAGGTCTATCTCATTAATTACATAAGCTGATATATACGAATTTACACCCTTTGTTATATAGTAACAGCCGTTATCAGCACGCTTGCAATCGGCATATCCTGCGAATTTATCAACATCTCTGCCCGACTGAAAACCAAATCTCTTGAATAACTCAAAATCCGCCGTTTGGTCAATTACTGAAACCGTGAGCTTTCGTGATTTTGAGATAAGGTCATGTGTTAGGTTATTCTTGTTTACCGTAAGACTTATACAGTTCGGCGAAGTTGTTACCTGACCAACTGTATTTGTTATACAGCCGTTATCTTTACCGTCACAGTTTACCGTTACAACAAATAATCCGTAAGTTAACTTGTGTTCTGCTTTTGCTGACATATTATTACCTCTTTTCTTTTATTGTTTTCTCTTATATGTTATATATCTGTACGGCATTTCACCGTTGATATATTCCTCTTCTGTTTTTATAAACAGACTTTCATCAAACTTTGGGAAATATGTGTCGCCCTCAATCGTTGCACATACTTCCGTTATATACATCGTATTGACAACATCAAGAGCCTCTCTGTAAAGCCTTGCTCCGCCGGCAATATAAATATCCCTGTCAGAAAACTTCTTCAATGCCTCATCAAGCGACCTTACGTTGATACACCCCTCATATTCTCCCGATGATGATACAACAACATTTACTCTGCCAGGCAAAGGGCGTCCTATTTCTTCGTATGTTCTTCTCCCCATAACAACAACATTTCCCATAGTTAGTTCTTTAAAGCGTTTTTTATCATCTTTTAGATCCCATGGTATCCTGCCGTTTTTTCCAATAACCATATTTCTGCTGTATGCCGCTATCAGATAAATCATTGTGTCGCTCCCTTTAGTTCGCTGTACATCTGCAAAACCGTTTTCCTAAAAATCGGGTGCAGTGCATATGGTGCTATCTCAGACAGCGGTTTCAATACAAATTCCCTGTTTTGCATATCTATATGCGGAACACACAAATCGTTGTCTGATATTATCTTATCATCAAACAATAGAATATCCAAATCAAGAGTTCTTGGTCCCCAATGACGTTCTCTTACTCTCAAAGCTTCTTGTTCAAGCTTTTGCAAAAGGTTTAACAGTTCGTGCGGTTCAAGGTATGTTATTACAGACAATGCACCGTTAAGAAAATCCGGCTGGTCTGTAACGCCATAAGGTTCTGTAACAATCAGGTTTGAAATACTCTTTACATGACACCCTTTTGCGTGGTCTATCGACTGTATTGCCGTATTTATATACTTTTCTTTATCGCCCATGTTTGAACCTACCGCTACATATGCGGTATGCCACCTTCGCTTGACAGTAACGCTTACAGTATCCAGCGGAAGTCCGACCGGTGCCCATGGCTTTTCCACAGTAGTTTCAACAGATGTTAATAATCTGTAATTATCAAGAAGATTTTCCGTTATTCCGTATGCTAATGTTTCAATCAGCTTAAACGTATTATTCTGAGTAAACTGAGTTACCCTGCCGCATATTTCTCCGTAATCAACAGACTGCTTTAGGTCATCGTTTTCAGAGGCTTTGCTTAAATCCAAGCACATTTTTATTGATATCACAAACTTCTGCCCAAGCTTGTTTTCTTCGGGAAATACTCCATGATTCGCATAAACCTCAAGTCCTGATATTTTTATATAATCATTCATGTTTTTGCCCTCATTACAGCTTTTGCCATTTTTATTGCACGAAGATTTTCTTTGACATTATGCACCCTAACAAAAGCACATCCGCTTAGTACCGCCATTACGGTTGTAACTAAAGTACCCTCCATTCTATCCTGAGGCGGAAGATTCAAAGTGTTTCCGATCACTGATTTTCCCGAACAGCCAAGCAACACCGGATAACCAAGCTTTGTATAATCATCAAGGTGTGCAAGAACGGATAAGTTCATTTCATATGTCTTTCCGAAGCCTACTCCGGGATCAAGTATGATTTTGTTTCTGTCAATCCCCGCATTTTCGGCTATCCGTACACACTCAAGGCTTTCGCATTTTAGTTCTTCCAAAAAGTCTTTATATACAGGTTCGCTTTTATTGTGCATAAGACAGCATACAGTATTATACCGTGCTACAACATCAGCCATTTTACCGTCGTATTTTAGCCCCCAAATATCGTTTATCATATCTGCTCCCACTTCCAATGCGGCTTGTGCGACTTCAGATTTATATGTATCAACCGATATGGGAATATCAAAGTTTTTCTTTATCTCGGATATAACTGGAACTATCCTCTCTATCTCCTCATCAGAGGAAATTTGCGTATATCCCGGTCGGGTGGATTCACCGCCTATGTCGATTATATCCGCACCCTCCTCTATCATTGTTTTTGTGTGTTCAAGTGCACGGGAAATACTATCCCACTTGCCTCCGTCATAAAAAGAATCGGGAGTTACGTTCAATATTCCCATAATGTATGTATTGTTGTCTGTATCAAAATTTTTTGTGCCGATTAACATAAAACACCTCCGAATTTTTGCCTATCCTTATTATAACTCATAAAGATATTGTTGACAATATAAAAGATATTAATAAAAAATTTTAATTTTGAACAATTTTTTTGACAAAGCTCATTAAGAATGTTACAATGGAACTAAAATTATTATATAATATAATTTTTTTCAAAAAATGCACCCAAATTAATCTTTTTGCTGTTATTAAATAATAGAACTGATATTTAAAACTACATACAACAGAAAGGACAGGTAAACAATATGAAAAAACATTTATTATCAATCAGAAAAAAAGGCTTAAGTATTCTGTTATCAAGCGTGATCACAGTTTCTTGTACAGTCCCACTGTGTACTACTGCTTACGCTGAAGAAAACGACTATCAGCTTGCAAACAACATACAAGACGGTACTATTCTCCACTGCTTTGACTGGAAATACTCTGATATTACAACAGAGCTTGAGAATATCGCAAGAGCCGGTTTTACTTCAATACAGGTCTCCCCTGCTCAAAAAGACCTGATGGATATGACAGGTTGGCAAGAATATACAACAGTAGACGGCAAAGAAGTTTGGAAAACTCTTAACGGAACCCCATGGTACTCAGCATATGATGCAGATGAACTTAAATTCTGTGATAAAGGAGAGTATTACACCAGAGAAGACCTTATCGAACTTTGCGAAGAAGCTGATAAGTATGGTATCAATATTATCATGGACGTTGTAGCAAATCACTTGAACAGATATTATCACGAGGACTTAGGCGACGAATTATCCAAAAGCGAGTATTGGCACAACGGTAAGTCCGTTAGCAACTATGACAGACGTTCCAACATTACTAATGGCAACTTAGGTAACCTCCCTGACCTCAATACCGAAAACGAGTATATTCAGCAGTTGACACTGGATTATATTAACGACCTTAAGAGTATGGGCGTTGACGGAATTCGCTGGGACGCCGCTAAGCACATCGCACTTCCGAGTGAGGGAAGTGATTTCTGGAAAATAGTTACAGACACAGGACTTTACAACTACGGCGAAATACTTACAGGTCCTGTCGATAACAAAGACCATGATGAACTTATGGCAGAATATACAGAGTATATGAGCGTTACCGACTCCAAGTACAGTGAAAATCTTTTTGGTTCGTTTAACTTCAAAAAGGTTCCGCAGTCAGACGGTAACTGGACTTCAAGAGGAGTAACGGCAGACAAGCTTGTATATTGGGGCGAAAGCCATGACTCCTACTCAAACAACGGACAATACGGTGGAACAAACTATATGTCACAGAACACTATCGACCGTGCATATGCAGTAGCAGCAGCAAGAGCGGACGCTACATCTCTGTATTTCTCCCGCCCGAGTTCTACCGAAAAAGAAGAGATATACTTCGGTGAAAAGGGAAGTATGCATTTTATTAGTGCTGAAGTAAGTGCTGTAAACCATTTCCACAATGCTATGATTGGAAAAAAGGACTGCTACTTAGCATCTGAGAATTGTGCCGTAATTACACGCGAAAACGGCGGTGCCGTAATAGTTTGCGGCGATGAAACCGGCGAAGTAACGGTTGAAAACGCAGGCGGTTATGCTGTTGAGGGTACATACACCGATGAGGTATCCGGCAATACTTTTGTTGTTACTAAAGATACTATCACCGGTACGGTAGGAGATTCCGGTATAGCTGTAATATATGATTCGCCTTTCATAGGCAGAGTATATGCTGAGCCTGTAAAATCTAATAAGTTCTTCGGCGAAATAAATGTAACGCTGAGAAACTCTTCTGTCTCAAATTCAAGCTATACCCTTACCGAAACAAGAAATGGAAAGCTTATCTCCACTCTAACAAAAGATTTTTCGGACGGAGATATTTGTACATTCGGTAAAAATGCTTCCCCGGGAAATATATTTACTCTTGAACTAAATGCAACAGCTATAAACGGCAGAGAAATAAAGCAAACTTACACCTATTACGTTGACCCCAACCAAAGAAACCTGCCTAAAAACACTTCCGATTCAAACCGCATTACATTTGACAACGGCTCTGAAATGTGGTCAGATGTTTTTGTGTATATCTCCTGTGAAACTGAAAACGGAGAAATAACCAATGTTGAGTTTCCGGGTGAAAAGATGGAAGACGAGGGTGAAGAATATTACACTTATATCATTCCGGAAAAATTTGCAAAGTATAACAGTGCTACCCTGAACATTACTTTCAGCGACGGATATGACAATACTATCAATGAAAGAATAATTCCTCCCGATGAAAAATATCCAATTATTATGTGCTACAACAGTTGGGGAGTATTTTACAACGACAAAACCTGGGAGTGGAAATACCATGGACCTGACAAACCTAAAGAGCTTAATGATCTCACCAGCAACTGTTTGATATACAGCAATGAAATATCACAATGGGACGATGTGTATATTTTCTTATCTAACGGAACCGAAAATAACTCAGATTTCCCCGGTGAAAAGATGACTGATATCTCCAATAATTTCTTTAGCTACTCAATACCCGAAAAGCTTAAAGACTGCAACAATCTGTATGTAACATTCAACGATGGAAAAGGTAACTCTATCAATCAGTGGTTAACAATGCATTGGGATTACAAAAGCGGAAAAATAGATTATATTCCACAAGATATACGAACTGCATATAACGCTGTTGGTTATTATTATAATTATCCATATTTAGACTATGATGACCTGAAAACGCTTAAATGGAGATGTTATTGGTCAACATCATATGCAGGAATTATCGGCGACTTTAACAATGACGGAAAAATTTCTTCTAAGGACGCACTAGGTATCCTCAGATCAAGTATCGGTTATGATGTAGACGGTTGGTACTTATTAGGTAACGTTAACGACGATGATAAATTGACTGCCGCTGACTCTCTTGAGGTACTTCGCTACACAATAAATGCTCACTGTTCTGAGAATATCGGAAAAGCATTATTACAATAATCGTTTGTTTTTTGAGAGCGGAAACATATTTATTAATTTTTAAAAATCCTTTGATTTCTTTAGATAAAATTTAGATTGCTTTGTTATAATCTATATAAGCTAAAGATAAAATACAAATTACATTTTTCAATTAATATTAAAAGGATGGTGTCAATAAATGAAAAAACCGCTCTCATACAAAACAAAAAAAACACTAAGCTTGATTCTTGCAGGTATTCTTGCGACTTCCTCCATGACTGCTTTAAGCCTGCCCGCAAAAGCTGATGAAACACAAAACTATCAGCTTGCAGACAACATTCAGGACGGTACAATTCTTCATTGTTTTTCCTGGAAGTACAACGACATCACAAATGAGCTTCCTAATATCGCAAAAGCAGGCTTTACATCAATTCAGGTAGCTCCTGCACAAAACATGTTTTATGAGTATTATCCTTGGTATATAGTATATCAGCCATACGGACTTCAGTTCTATGATCCCGGTGACAATTCATCAGAGAACGGCTCATACTTTGATTTGAACTCTGTTATGCCAAGTCAGTTTAACACAAGATCCGACCTCACCACTCTTTGCAGCGAAGCCGAAAAGTACGGAATAAAAATTATTATGGACGTTGTTTCAAATCACTTGACAAGAGACTATCTTGCAAATATTGGCGACGAACTTGCAAAGGACGAATACTGGCACGAACCAAAGGCAATCACAAACTATAACAGAAGATCAAATATTACAAACGGCAGCTTATCCGGTTTGACAGATCTGAACACCGAAAACGAATATGTTCAGCAGTTGGCTCTTGGTTATATAAACGACCTAAAAAGTATGGGTGTTGACGGAATCCGCTGGGACGCTGCAAAACACATCGCTCTTCCAAGTGAGGGAAGCGACTTCTGGAAGGTTGTTACAGATACCGGGCTTTACAATTACGGTGAAATTCTTAACGGTCCCGTTGATAACAAGGATCATGATGAGCTTATGGCGGAATACGCGGAATACATGAGCGTAACTGACTCCGCATACGGCGATAATGTCAGTATGGCATTTTTATACAAACAGGTTCCAAAATCCGACGGAAACTGGACTTCCAGAGGAGTTAATGCCAATAAGCTGGTATATTGGGGCGAAAGTCACGATACTTATTCAAACGGACATCCGGGTTCCTGCGATGCCTCTCAGAATGTTATAGACCGTGCTTATGCAGTTGTTGCTGCAAGGGCAGACGCAACATCTTTGTATTTCTCCCGTCCGGGCTCTACCGAAAAAAGTGAAATTTTTGAGGGAGAAAAAGGCAGTACACACTTTATCGAACCTGAAGTAAGTGCTGTAAATCACTTTCATAATGCTATGATCGGCAAAAAAGACTGCTATGCTTCGTCTAATAACTGCGCCGTAGTCACAAGAGAAAACGGTGGTGCGGTTATTGTATGCGGAGACGAAACAGGTGAGGTTACGGTTGAAAACGCCGGCGGTTATGCCGTACCCGGTACATATATCGATGAAGTATCGGGAAATTCATTTGTTGTAACTAAGGAAACTATCACAGGTACGGTTGGCGAAACAGGAATAGCCGTAATATACGATTCACCTTATATCGGCAATCTGTATGTTTCACCTGTAAAGTCAAATACTTTCTCAGACGAAATCAATCTAACTCTGGGAAGCGTATCTGCAGAGAACACCTGGTACTCCCTTACTCAAAAAACTAACGGACATACAGTTTCCGTTGAAACAAATGACTTTGCAAATAGAGATACAATTACAATCGGCAAAGATGTTAATGAAAAATCGGAGTTCTCTCTGAAACTCAACGGAAAATCGGTAAACGGAAAAACTTTACAGGAAACATTCGATTTTTATCTTGATCCCCATTACAGAGTCTTGCCTGAAAACTCAAAAAAATCAACTTACATTACCTTTGATAATATTAACCATAACTTTTCCGATGTATATATCTACATCTCAAGCAACGATGTCGGCAAAAATATTACTAATGCAGAGTTTCCAGGAGAGAAAATGACCGATTCCGGCAACAAATACTTTACATATCAAATACCCGAAAAATTTGAAAACTGCATGACATTTAATGTTACCTTCAGCGATGCATCCGGAAATACCATTTCTCAATACAATAACCGTCCCTTGATAATGACTTATCAGTCTTACGGCATTATGCAGGATTCCGAATGGATTACTAACTATCTTGGTTTATCCGGCGACTTCAATAATGACGGTAAAATTTCGTCAAAAAACTCTCTGGAAATTCTCCGCAAAGCTATCAATCCCTCCAAAACAGATCGAATAAAGCTTATGCTTGGCGACATTAACATGGACGGCAGTATAACCGCAAAAGACGCTATGTATGTACTGCGCTATACTATCAATTATTCTGATAAAATGTTCATCGGAGA
>ONAH01000064.1 GCA_900315715.1 uncultured Eubacteriales bacterium | reverse complement strand
TGGCGGAGAGATGGGGATTCGAACCCCAGATACGGCGGAAACCGTATACATGATTTCCAATCATGCTCCTTCGGCCAGCTCGGACATCTCTCCATTCGCTCGACAGTGCTTTATTATTATAGCCTGCCGAACTAAATTTGTCAAGTGTTATTTGTGAATTTCTTATTTATTTCCGAATTTTTTCAGGAATTTGTTTACGAAACTATCCTCCGGTGCGGTCACATTCTGAGTGCCTCCGCCATAGCTGCTGCCTACATAACCGGACGGCATTGAACTTGGTGCTGTTGATGTTCTGTTATACGATGATGTTGATGCCGATGAAGTTCCTTTCATTGCTTTTAGCGACTCCGCTGTAAACGTCTGTATCGGCTTTCCAATAGTATTTGGAAGATTAACGGCTACTATGCTGTTTTTCATCATAAAGCCCGATATTTCTCCTAACATCGCCTTACACTCGCTTACTTCTTTACCTTCAAGATAGAATATTGCGTCACAAGATCCCCCTACCATTCTTATCGGGAATCGCTGATACTTCTCTGTCAGCTCTGCCTTTAATTTCTCAAATTCTTCTCCCACGTTTTGTGTTAACGCTCCGTAGAAAATTAACTCTACTTCATCTCTGTCAGGATTGAGCATTTTTCCGACTAAATTATATCCATGATATATTGTTGTAAAGGTATTATGAGAAACCTTGTTTACACCAAGCAAAAACATCTCCGTAAGTTTTTCAAGAACATGATATTCCTCAAACGGTACTTTCGGTTCTTCATAAACAGGCTGCTGAGGCGGCTGTTTTCTTTGTTGCTGTACCTGCTGCATCTGCTGTGGCTGTCTTTGTTGCTGGGGCACCGGTACCGGCATAGGCTGAGGCTCCGGCTCAGGTTCGGGCTCCGGCTCAGGCTCCTCCGGCTGAAGTGCAATCGCTCCAAAACCGTTATTTATCATGAACATTCCTACTGCTCCAAGACGTTCCTTTACTGCAGCTGCATCAAGTGATCCTATGTCAAATGTTACGCTTATAAATTTATCGGAAAATCTAAAATTTGCTTTTCCGAATTTTTGATCAAACTCCTCTACAAATGCTCTTGCCTCATCTGGATCGTCTATATATACATTACCATAGAGAAAAAATTCTACCGAAGGTATCGACGGTATTACTACTTTGCCTCTTACCTCATAGCCATAGAATAATGCTGTAAATGTAACATCATTTACCATTTCTATTCCCGATGCAACAAATACATCTCCAAGTCCTCTTACTTGCATTTGATTCACTCCTCATAATTTCAATTTTCTGATGTTAGTATTATTTTAACCGTTCCATTTATTAATCGCACTTTTATTGTTCTATTTATACTTTATATTTTATTATAACACAAAGTTTTTCTGTAAAGATTAAATTTTGTTTAACAATTACGAATATTCATCTAAAAAGTTCGCCCTCATTATTGTATAATCTGCCACGTCTTACATCGCAATATAATACAGTTCCACATTCCTTCTCCAGTATATCGGTAAGCAAAGTCGGATTAATATTTACATTATTGCCCGCCGGCAGCATTATTTTCAGTACTGTGAAGCTGCTTTCAAGTATCGTTTGATATTTTGCTATATGCTTTTTTATATCTACCTGCTTAATATCTCCCTTTTTTGTCTTTTTCTCGGTAAATATATGTTCACTTTCAAGCAATTCGGTCAGTTTATTATGTATTAAATCTGATGACATATCATCAGATTTGATGAATATTTCAAATTCTGCATAAGCAATTTCTGCAGGCTTCATTTTCGGTTCTGTGATATCGTAAACCTCAATTCCATCAGGCAAACACTCGTTTAGACGCTTTATAACATATGCATTATCCACATCTTCCACAGTCAATTTCATATCGGCACATTCACACTCACCTGTAAACCCAAGCGAAAGCGATAACGCAAACGATACGTACATTCTTGAATTAAACCCCTCCGTATGCCAAAACGGTAGGCCTGACATCTGCATCGCTCTCATTACTGCACGGTTTACATCAAGATGAGAAATATATCTGCATGAGCCAAATTTTTTGTACCACACTCTAACGTTTCTCATAACATACACCTCCACCGTACTTCATTGCACCGCAGGATGAACATTTCTCACGGCAATTTGGAGTAGTAGTGTTCTCGTACGCTTTTGCACACTCTTTTAGCAGGAACTTTTTCGTCACTCCATAATCTATATGATCCCACGGTAAGATTTCATCAAACGCACGTCTTCTTGTTACATAAAAATCCGGATCAATTCCACAATCGCGAATTACCTCTATCCATTTCTCAAAATCAAAGCATTCGTCCCATCCGTCAAAATGAAGTCCCCTGTCTACCGCTTCTTCCAGGACTGCACATAACCTTCTGTCGCCACGTGCAAATACGCCCTCAAGATAGCTTACCTTTGCCTCGTGATAATTATAAGCGATTTTTCTTGATGTGATATTCCCTCTCAACAAATTCTGCTTTCGTTTTATTTCCTCCAGACTGTCCTGTGGTTCCCACTGGAACGGAGTAAACGGCTTCGGAATAAAGGAAGATGTACTTATTGTAACCTTCACTTGTTTTCCCTTCTGTCGATTCTCATTCTTATAATATGTATCAACTACTTTTTGTGCCAGTGTTCCTATGCCCGCTACATCGTCGTCACCTTCCGTAGGCAAACCTATCATAAAATAAAGCTTTACTGCAGTCCAACCTCCTTTAAACGCTACCGTACAGGTATTAATCAATTCTTCTTCGGTTACATTCTTGTTTATTACATTTCTCATTCTCTGAGTACCTGCTTCCGGGGCAAACGTTAGTCCGCTTCTTCTGACAGTTTTCAGCTTTGAAAGTATTTCTTCATCAAATCCATCTACTCTCATACTCGGCAGCGAAAGACTTACGCTCTCTTTTTCTGACCATTCCGTCATTAGTGTAAGCAATTCCCTTATTTTTGTATAGTCGCTTGATGAAAGTGACGACAGAGATATTTCGTCATAACCTGTTGTTTTACATAGCAAGTGTGACTGTCTGTTGATAGTTTCGGGAGATTTTTCTCTAACTGGACGATTAAGAAAACCCGCCTGACAAAATCTGCAGCCTCTGATACAGCCTCTGAATATCTCCTCAACAACACGATCATGTACTATTTCTATCAGCGGTACAACAAATTTTTCGGGATAAAACACATTATCCATATCCATCATTATTCTTTTGTGAATAACGGCCGGAACCCCTTTTTTCGGAGTAAAGTCGGCAATAGTACCATCATCGTTGTACTTTACATCGTAAAGCGACGGAACATATACACCTTCTATCTGTGAACAAGCAAACAAAAATTCCTCTCGGCTTTTCCCCTCATCACGGCATTTTCTGAAAAGCTCAATTACTTCAAGGTCAACCTCCTCACCCTCACCAATAAAGAATATATCAAAAAAATCAGCAAGCGGTTCAGGGTTACATGCGCACGGCCCTCCTGCTACTACTATCTGTTTTAAACCCTTCCTATCACTGCTTCTGAGCGGTATATCAGCAAGTTTCAGCATTTGTAAAACGTTTGTATATGACAATTCATACTGCAAAGTAAATCCTATAAAATCAAAATCCGTTATGGGTTCACCGCTTTCAAGTCCCCACAGAGGTATGTGCTTTTCCTGCATAAGCTTTTCGGCGTCTATCCACGGCGCAAAAACTCTCTCACACCATATATACGGAACTTCATTAAACTGACTATACAGAATTTTCATTCCTAAATGTGACATACCTATCTCGTATGTATCAGGAAAACAAAAAGCAAATCTGACATCTACATCTTCTTTATTTTTATACACGCTGTTTATCTCACCGCCAACATATCGTCCCGGTTTTTTCAGCTGCAGTAAATATGGTTCTATTTGTTTGTTTATCATTTTTTCCACCTTTTCGGAGAGTTTTACATGTTCTTTTGTTCTTTACTATAAATAAATACTATTAATATTATACAGAATGAATTCGCTTTTTGCAATAGGCTTTCGTAAAAAATAACAGCGACTGCACTTTTATCATGCAATCGCTGCTTATTTCAAATTATTAGATTAATCTATACAGCTTGGAAGGATCCAGCCATGTTTATTCTTTGAGCCGTCCTGAACGTAATCTCCGTAGAAGAACAACTCCATTTCGTCTATACGTCTATACAGAAGTCCCCAGTAGCACTGGCCACCTGCATGATGATAAGCAAGTATTTCATCTACAAGGTCATCAAGATCGACATAATCCAGATTACGAATGCCTGAATCTAATCCTCCCATACGCAGGAAGTTTGAACTGCAATATCCAACCTTTCCGTCTTCTGTTTTGACTTTCACCCAAGTACCGTTCACCTTAGTAGCATCAATAACAGTTACCTTCTCACGGTAATCCATAAGCTTTATAGAAGAATAATTAATTCCGCCGCCCGTACGAAGGTAAAGTCCGTCATCTGCTGTAACATAAGCGGCATTCGGATCTTCCTGACCGTTATTCTGTGACGGCTCATAGCAATCAAGCAGTACGGATTTCAAATTTGCATTCTGTAAAGTATATACACCAAGATTATAAACAAAACATACAAGCGCATCAAACTGATACTGATTGTATTTTATTTCGTTTTCCTGTAAAAACTGATTTACATATCTGCTGTATATTCTCTCGTTTACCTGATTAACAAGATCCGCAAAATACTCTGACATACTTGCTCTGTTATAGAACATTTCGCCCGGCTGTATTACAACACCGTATCCGTAGTTCATAACATTGCCATATGCGATCGGATCATACTCTGCCTCTTTAAGACCGCCCTCATAAAGTGATATCAACTTTATAAGCTCATCGCTTGCGCGTAGCGTATCATAAGTTGTCTCTTCCGGTGAGTTACTTGTAGAAACAAACATTGTTGATTCACCGTTATCGCAGGTACACCACTCTCCGTTTTTCTGAGAGTATGTCTGTACATCAAATGTACCTGACTGATCTGCGTCAACGTAACCTATCCATGTATATATACCGTGTTCGTCGTCAACCAGTTTTTCTACCGCATCTACCGAACGTATATTTCCGTTAAAATTAATATCAAACTTTACTGCCGTTCTTGTCTGGTCTGTTGTAGCTATAAGTTTTACCACATCGCCAAATGATGCGCTGTTCGGTGAAGCATATACTGTTCTGACAGCTTCTGATGGTGTAACTGTAAGATCTATTGTTCTCTTTGTATCGTCTACAAGTGCTATTATCTGACATTTACCTGCATGTCTGCCAAGTACAAGACCGTTCTCATCTACTGTTGCAATCTCAGTATTTGTACTTCCCCAGTCAATTCCTGACTCTCCGTCTATGTACAATGTCATTCCAACCGGTACCGTATAGCTTGTACCTGATACATATATCGTACTGTCTTCTTCTGCGTCATCACCGTAACCGTTAGAATACCCGCTGTTATCTGCAATATCAGGATCATTTGGATCTACATTCGGGTTTGTAACAGTAAACATTGGTGCCGGCGGCTCCGGATCTGATTTATCTTTATTGCTGTCAGTTTCGCTGTCACTGTCTACAACTGCAGGAGTATCTCCCTTAATTCCTAGAACTGAACGCTGTATAAGTAATGAGTCTAGTGATGATACTTTTCCGTCATCATTAAAATCGGCATATATTAGTTTTTCTTCGGTAAGCTTCTCGATATTACATACATATCTTAGTACCGCCAGAGAATCCGCTGCCGTAACCTTTCCGTCGCCTGTAACATCGCCCTTTGTTCCCATGCTTTCGTCAGCAAATGATACTGCAGGTACTGAAAGTACTGTTAGCGCAGCCAAAGACAATGCAGCAAGCCTTTTTCGTATGCTTTCCATTGGAGTTCACCTTTCTTTGTTTCAAAATTTTTACATTTTCCTAAAATGATTACATCGGCAAATCCCCTTAATTGCCTCATAGTATCTTTTCGTGGAAATGTGAACAGCAATACACACATCTACATACTACTGTACTTTACTATTATACCATACTTTTTTATAAATTTCAAATTTTTTACTGACGAAATACTACATTATTTATTGGGTAATATCAGTAAAAAGTGTGAACTCATTTTTACAAAATCGCTAAATTAGAATAATTCTATGTGCATATTGTACAAAATATTATTGTTAATATTTACTTAACAGAAAGTTTACAGCTTGTGTGTTATATATGTTCTCAGTATTTGACGCGCTACTTCTATCTTGGATATTCTCATATCCATAGCCTGTTTTTCGATATATTTATGTGCACGTTCTTCGCTTAATGACAAGTTCTGCATCAGCAACAGCTTTGCACGGCTTATTATCTTCGCTTCCTCTATCGTCGATCTCAGACGTTCATTCTCATGACTCAGCCCAGCATAACGCTTCTGTGCAGCCCTGACAATTCCCAAAGACTGTCTGAAAAACATTTTATTTATGGGCTTCGGTACAACTACAACACCATAATCTATTACCTTACTGCCTATTTCTGCTGTTTTCTCCGATTGTACTAATATCATTACTCCACATACTGTATCGCGGCTTATTTTAATCGCAAGTTCCACTCCGTCCGAATCGTCAATCGGAGAATTTATCAGCACTATCTCATACAGCCTGTCGTCGGCAAAAGACAACGCACTCTGAGTATCGCTTACCACACTCTTTATCGTATATGAATTTTCCTCAAGTAATTCCATTAGTACGTTTACCGATGAATTTAACTTTGATACCAGTAGTACGTTATTCATATTATCAGCCACCTGTTTTTCATATTATTCTTTATTTCTCCATTCACAGCACCTTAATAGTTACCCAAAAAAGAAAACTCAGGCAGTTCTTCGTACAGCGAACATATCATTCGTGAATTATCTGCTTCTCTCATGTTTCCTATAAAGTCCAGGTAGAACATATAATCAAACTGCGACTGCGGTATCGGTCGTGACTCTATCTTCGTGAGGTCAAATCCGTGTGACGCAAATCTACATAAAACCGTATATAATGAACCCGGCTTGTTGTCAAGCTGAAAACACAATGATACCTTATTCGCTTTTTCTGTAATTATCGGACGCTTTGATATTACAATAAATCTTGTACAGTTGTTATCATTATTCTGAATGTTTTTATCAAGAACTTTTAGTCCGAACTCATCTGCTGCTTCTTTTGTACATATTGCTGCCCAGTTGATACGCTTTTCTTCTGCTACTATTTTTGCCGCTTCTGATGTGCTTGAGCATTTTTGTTTAGTATATCCGTTTTCGCTTATAAACAGCGAACACTGTGATAATCCTTGTTCGTGGGAGAGTACCTTCTCTATATTAGAAATGTCTGTCTGCGGAATTGCACATAAACAATGTTCTATCGGTAAATCAATTTCTCCGACTATATAGTAACGATATTTCAGTATCAGGTCATACACTCTTGACACCGATCCTGCGGAACTGTTTTCAACAGGGAGTACGCCGTAGTCACACTCTCCTTTTGCCACTCTTTCAAACACTTTGTCAAAGTTTTTCTCAAGACTTATCGTTCCGTTCGGAAAAAACTTCATCGCTGCAATATGTGAATTTGAGCCTGCCATTCCAAGACAAGCTGTTTTACACTTGTCGGATAATGTATCAAGTTCTTTATCGGCATTTCTGATTATATTCCTTAATTCGTTGTCGCCGTTAATTATTGTATATTGAATATCTCTGGAAAGTTCCATCACGTTTCCATATAGTAATCTTGTGTAGTGGCCGAACTCTCCTCCAAGGTTTTCAACCTTTTCAAGTACATCAAGCTCACGCTGTATATTGAGTATAGGAGAACCGGTTTTCTTCTTTTGTTCCGCCACCATTACAGAACAATTCATTCTGCGTTTAAAAAGTTCAACTATCTGTCTGTCTATTACATCTATTTCCTGTCTTATTTCACTTAATTCCATGATTTCACCCCTGTTGATTAAATCATATTTATTACAGCCAAAGCCGCTGCCGATTCTATTACAGGTACTGCCCTGGGTACAATACAAGGATCATGTCTGCCGTGCACTGTCAGAACTGTATCTTTCTTGCTCTGTAAATCTACCGTATTCTGTTGTATCGAAATTGACGGTGTGGGCTTTATCGCCGCTCTGAACACTATCGGCATACCGCTTGTAATTCCTCCCAGAATACCTCCGTGATTATTTGTTACAGTTTTTACGGTATTTCCGTCATAATAGAATGCATCGTTATTCAACGAACCTGTCATATGAGAACCCTTAAATCCCGAACCGAACTCTATTCCCTTTACGGCTGGAACTCCAAACACCACCGATGAAATCACATTTTCAACTCCGAAAAACATCGGTTCACCTATTCCTGCAGGCATTCCCTGAATTATACATTCAACTACTCCGCCAATACTATCTCCTTTAACACGAACCTTTTCTACTTCATCTCTCATTGGTTGTTCCTGCGTTTTGTCAACAAGTGCAAATTTCTCATGGTTTAGCCTGTCAATCATCTCCTGCGATATTCCCAAAGGATCAAAGACCTTATCGCAAATATCTCCTATCGAATAAATATGTCCTGCAATCTCTATCCCACGTCTTTTAAGTATTTGTCTTACCACTGCACCTGCAAAAACTATATTTGCTGTAAGTCTGCCGGAAAAATGTCCTCCGCCTCTGATATCGTTATATCCGGAGTACCTTACATATGCTGCATAGTCGGAATGTCCCGGACGGGGAGATGCCATTACATTTCCATAATCCTGTGAACGTGTATTTGTATTGTATATTACTGCCGCAAGAGGGGCACCTGTTGTTACATCACCTATCATTCCAGAAAGTATCTGCGGTTTATCTGCTTCTTTGCGTGGTGTAGCAGTTTTATCTCCTCCCGGTGCACGTCTTGACATCTGCGCATACAGTTCGTCTATATCTATATGTTCACCGCTTGGTAGTCCGTCTATCACTACTCCTATTCCCGTTCCGTGACTTTCTCCGAATACCGATATTTTTACTTTATTTCCAAAAACCGAACCCATTTGTTGTTCCTCCGTCAAATACTCTTTCCACCTAAACTGTTATAATCTACAAAAAAGTCGGGGTATGATTTAGTTATACTCTCTTTGTCAGTAACAGTTATATCTCCTGTACACCTTAATCCCGCTATTGCCATTGACATTACGATTCTATGATCGTTATAACCCTCTGCCTTACCTTCTGAGATTTTATCCAATCCCTCTGTAATAAGTCCGTCACTTGTCTGAGATATATTCGCACCGCATGCGCCAAGTCCTTCACTTATTGCAAGAAGTCTGTCGCTTTCTTTTAGCCTTACCCTCTGTGCATTATATATTCTTGTAGTTCCCTGTGCGAACACACCGCATACTGCAAGTATTGGAACAAGATCAGGAATTTGAGCAGCGTCTATCTCTATACCCTTCAGTTTGGCTTTTCTACATGTTACATAATCATCTTCCTGCACTATCTCTGCGCCAAAACGTTTTAAAAGTGAGACTATCTCCTTATCTCCCTGATAAGAGTTTCTTCTAACTCCTACTACCGTTACATCGCCGTTTATTGCTCCGCCTACAAGGAAGAATGCAGCCTGTGACCAGTCACCCTCTGTTTTATACTCACACGGTTTATACTTCTGTCCGCCTTTTATATAAAAATCACTGTCTTTACATTCGACTTTTACTCCAAATCTTCTCATAACGTCAAGCGTCATATCTATATATCCTTTTGACTGCAAGGGCGATGTAAGATGAATAACGCTGTCTTTACTAAGTGTTGGAAGTGCAAACAGCAAGCCTGTAATAAACTGTGAACTTATTCCGCCTGTAAGTTCATATCTACCTGCTGCTAAGTTTCCTTTTATCTCAAACGGAAGTCCTCCCTCTGTAACACACTCCACACCATGCTGCGGCAAAAGCGTTTCATATACATCAAGTGGTCGCTTGGGAAGCCTGCCATGACCGATAAACTCTGCGTTTACTCCACCGGCCGCTGCAACAGGTATAAAAAATCTCACTGTCGATCCTGATTCACGACAATTCAGTACAACTCTATCTACGGAGAATATCTCCCTTGAATCTACAATAATGCCGTCACCGTCATTTGTTACTTTCGCACCAAGCGCTTTTATACAATCTATCGTTGCAGATATATCTTCCGAAAAAGCAACGGGACTTATTCTGCTTATTCCTTTTGCAAGGGCTGCACATATTATTGCTCTATGTACATCGCTTTTCGACGGCGGAACTGTAATCTTGCCGTTTAGCGATGATGGTTTTATTATTACTTCAGACATTATAATCTGTCCTTTCTATTATAGTGACGGCGATGTTTTCATCCACTTTAATTTTTTGAGATTACTCCCTCTCCTAATCCTTCTTTTATCAGTCTGCTTGCCTTTAGAAGCTCTCTTAACCTATCGGAATCATTTTCACCTATCGCATCTCTCATCATTGAAAGATTGTTAATCAGAATATTAAGCTCAGTTATTAGCGGTTCTTTATTTGACAGGAACAAATCTGTCCATAGAGTTTCGTTAATGTTTGCAACTCTTGATACATCTCTGTAACTTCCTGCTGAGAATCCAACGTGCTTAGGACAACATGGTGATAACACATACGAACACGCCAATACATGCGGTACCTGCGAAGTAAAAGCTATCATTCTGTCATGCTCCTCAGGTGTTGTTACACAGGTCATGCCAAAACCTAATTCCATTGCTATATTTTTTATTGTTTCAACAGATTTTTCCGACGCTCCGCAAGGTACTATTATATAGCTTGCTCCCTGAAAAAGCTCTGCCTCCGACGCTATATATGTAAACTGTTCCTTTCCTGCCATTGGGTGAGATCCTACAAACTCTAATCCGTGACGCTTGCAGATTTCTGGAAGTTTACTGCATATCTCAGTCTTTATTCCGCATACATCTGTAACAATACAGCCCTTCTTGAACAGTTCGCCATTCTCTTCAACAAACTTTGCTATATGATGTGGGTATGTACACATATAGACTATATCTGCTTCTTTTAAATCCTCTTTAGTTGCTATCTTGTGTATAGCACCGTCCTCTAATGCTTGCTTTGCGGTTTCAACGCTTCTGTTTAGTCCCATAACTGTATGATCCGTATATTTAGTAAACGCCTTTGCAAGCGAACCGCCTATTACTCCAAGTCCAACTATCGCTATATTCATTTTCTTTCCTCTCAATTCTTTACCTATAATAAAATACCATTACCGTATATACAAAACAGGACAGCAAACAAAATACTGCCGTACATTTTGGCACTATCCTTTTATATAAACTAAATAGCCTTTTGTTCAAATCCTTTCTGTCCATTAGCAAACCGCATACTGCTGCTGTCGTAAATATTAACGGTATGCAGTATCTCATGTTCTCTGTACAGACATGAGGATAATTAATACAGAATATTATATAATTTCCAAAAATTACTGCCGATATCATTGTTATCAGTAGCTTTAGTTCAAGCTTTGTATTCTTGTTCTTTACCCAAATCATTATTAATGAGATAACAGCAATTATGCTAATAATTATATTGCAGAATAACAGTGACGTACAGAAAGACTGAAGTGTTATACTTCTCATAAAAAATGTACTCTCATCAAACATCGCATTTTTTAACAATGCTATAATCGGATTATACTCATTGTACTTATGTCCGTCCAATATCCATTGAGTAAATGGCGATGAAAACTGATATAGTCTGTAATCTATTATTCGTTCAAACGGAGAAATATCTATAAATTGCATTGAACTCTCCGAAAGTCTGGGCACATAATTAAGCGGCATTCCAAATTTAACATAATTTCGTACCGGCCAAAACAGTCCAAGTGGTACGCAGATTATCCCGAACGTCACAAACTGCAATATAAGTCTTTTCCAGTCTTTTATTCTCTTTATAAACACTACTATAAAAACCGCTGCCACACCAGGTGCAAGAAGTCCTACCGTAAGCTTTGTAAACATTCCAAGTCCTATTGATAAGCCAATCATTATTATACTCAGCCACTTTCTGTCTTGTGACCATTTTATTGCATAATATACTGCCATCATTCCAAACAGACCGGACAGCATATCGTTGTTGATACTTCCCGAAAGAATTATCAGCGTCGGGTGAAAAGTTACTAATGCTGTTGCGGTTTGGAGTGCATGTGGTTTTAGTTTCAACCTTACAAGTGCCTTATACGCAAAAACACAAAATAATGTTGAGTATGTAAGTGTAAGAAACTGGAACGTTTCCGGTACTGCTTTAATACTTATTCCTATTATTCTCAGTAGTCTGAGCCATAACGCACATATTATATGATGTAGCGGAGGGTGATAAAACTGTATTACCTTTCGCGGATCAAAATCGGGCAGCTTATGATGTTTATACAAATACAGTATGTATTCACTGTGCCCACCTTTTTTAGCAAAAAATCTTCCGACATCATGCTGTCGAACATCTATTCCTGTGTAATAAATATAAAGTGTTCTCAGAATAACTCCCGTTACGATAATCAGGGTGCAAGTCTTTCTTGTATCAAGCTCATTACGCTTTTTTAGAATAATCCCTACTGTCAGCGGCAGAAACATCAAAACCGTCAGCACTATCCTTACCGCTAAATCTATACGATCAGTCATTAGTTCCTCCACAGAATATCGATATAATCTGTTCACAAACTTTTTTCGGCGGCTGCTCTGCGTCTATAATAAAATCTGCCGCTCTCTTGTATAGTGGCATTCTCTCTGTCATAAGATTATGCACAACTTCTTGTTTATCTTCTCTTTGTAACAGGGGACGATTTGTATCGTTTCTCAGTCTGTAAAGTACAGCCGCCTCTGTTACGTTCAGAAAAAATATTGTTCCGCCCTGTCTTACTGCTGATACATTCTCTGCCTTTAACAATGTACCTCCGCCCGTTGATATAATATATCCGCTCAGCGTTGAAAGCTCTTTACAAACATCATGTTCAGTTTGTCTGAAAAAGCTTTCTCCCTTCTCTGCAAAAACCTGCGGTATAGACATATTCAGCTTTTTTTCTATATATTCATCAGTATCAATCAGCGGCATTTCAAGCGTTTTTGACAATAGTTTTCCTATTGTACTTTTTCCACTACCCATAAATCCGCAAAGGATAATATTTGCCATTTGATATCACTCACTTTCTCAAAGCAGCTATCATTACAATAATTTGCTTACTCTATATTCTTGTAACAATCCTCTGCAAGCTTCTTTATATCTTCCGGGGCAAAAGTCACTGAATTCCAGATAGTCTGTGCGGCTGCTGCCTGATATACAAGCATTGTCATTCCTGTAATTGCCTTTTTTCCCATATCTTTTGCTTTCTTTACCAACAGAGTTTCAGACGGGTTATAAACTGCGTCAAAAACGTTATCCGCTTTTAGTATAACATTATCCTCTACCGCACAAGCTTCTGTTTTTGGGTACATTCCTATCGGAGATGCATTTATCAACAAATTGCTCTCTCCGTCAAACTGTGATGTTTCAAAAACGCTTGCCGTACCGCTTCCATATCTTTCATTTATGCTTTGTGCAAAATTTTTCGCATTATCCAAGGCCTGCCTACACTCAAGTATATTTACATGTTTAGAGCCCTGTGCAAGACATGTATTTACAAACACTCTGCCTACTCCGCCGCAGCCAACTACCGTAACATTATCGCCAATCGGAATACCGGCATTCTTGAGTGCGTCCGAAAAACCTATTCCATCTGTTGTATAGCCCTTTGCAGTAAAATCTGTTTTGGAAGTATGTTTTATTGAAATTGTATTGACTGAACCGTACAACTCTGCCGTTTTATCGGTTTCATTCAGAAAACGCATTACAGCCTGTTTGTAAGGAATTGTGATATTTATTCCGTCAAGTTCGTTCATTAACTTTTCAAATGATGTACCAAACTCTTCTGGAGTAATATGATACACACCATACTCCCCGTCAATACCTGCAAGTGACATTAATCTTGTATGTATAAACGGCGACAACGTATGTCCTATCGGATGTCCAACAACTCCGTATTGTTTTTTACTCATGCAAACCACTTCTTTCTTTTACTAATTGCGCAGATATATTATACAGCATATTTTTATTTATTTCAACAGCAAAAAAGAATTTTATGCTGTAAAGCGATAATACAACTTTTTATTTGCAAAAAGAGGGCTGCTGTTATTTGTACAGCAACCCTTTTTTTAATTAAATCTTACTTCATCAAGTAAACCATTACAGCTTTTTGTGCGTGAAGTCTGTTTTCTGCCTCGTCAAATATTTCATCTGCATGTGCTTCAAACACCTCTGCTGTAATCTCCTCACCTCTGTGAGCAGGCAGGCAGTGCAGAACCATAGCATCGCTCTTTGCAGAATTCATAAGTTCATCATTTATCTGATATCCGTCAAAAG
>ONAH01000126.1 GCA_900315715.1 uncultured Eubacteriales bacterium | reverse complement strand
CCATCAGCGAAAAAGTCTGTGATTTATGCAAATCGCAGACTTTTTTATAATGCTTCTTCTATCATTGCCATTAATTCACTGGGTTTGATGTTTAATGCTTCGCTAAGACGAAAGAAGGTTTCTAAAGTTGGTTTCCGTTCGCCCCGTTCAATTGCACTCAGATGTGTCCGACCTATTCCGGCAAGACCACTGACAACTTCTTGTGATAATCCGCGTTGCTCTCTGTATTGTTGTATTACTAAACCAACTACTTTTGCATCTAACATAACACCACTTCCTTATGGAATAAGTGTAATGTGCTCTCTTGCATTTGATGAATACATATGTTGACAAATGAATACAAATGTGATACGATTATTAAAATGTTGGCGAACAATAAACGCAGGAGGTATATGTATGAGAAAACTATTGGCGACGTTTGTGATGTTTTGTTTATTGTTAGGTAGTCTTATGATACCATCATATGCGGCATCAAACTATTACGATGAAGATTTGTTTTTAAGTAAGCTAGGAGAGTTAGAAAACATTATTAAAACTGATGGCCTTATTAACTCATATAATGAAAAGCTTTTAGAATATGATATTACTTTTAAAGACAGAGAGGATAATTCTCTAATTATTTTAGAAAGAGACGGAATTCATTTTTTGTACTATTATGGCGATACAGCCAAAATTGAAATGACATTTAATAAAGATGAGATCCAGTATGTGGATGTCGAAGTGATTACATCAGATGTATTTGTGTTTAAGGCAAATGCAAGAATTGACGCTCTGAATTTTACTACTGATGAAGATGATCTTTATAGATTCGCTTACGACAATACCAAAGGACCGAAGACTAATTCAAATCATTTTGCTAACTTACTTTTTAATCTTGCTTTTACCGCATGGAACATGCATTTGAGAAGAGATGCGGGAATGTCTATTTCGGAACTTGGATTTGCTAATTATTGCCCTGGACATACCGAACTAGTTCCTGGTTATATTGTTCAACAGCCAAGTTGTAATCAAGAAGGCAGACAGAAATACGTATGCAATTTTTGTGGTTTGGTATATGAGGAGAGAATTATCCCAAAAACTAATCATACTTATAAAACAAATATAGTTCCTGCAACCGACAAAGAAGATGGAAGAACAGAGAGAATTTGCAAAGTTTGTGGCGATACTCAAGAAACTGCAAGCATTGCTAGAATAGCAAGCGTCGAGCTTGAAAAAACAACTTTCGTTTGTGATGGGAAAAAGAAAAAACCAGCAGTCATTGTGAAAGATGCGAATGGAAGAGTTATTTCAAACAAGAATTATTCGATCGAATACTCTGGTTCTGGGAAAAAAGTTGGTGTATATAACGTTACGGTGATTTTTAAAGGTAACTATTCCGGTACATTTATTTTGCCTTTCAAAGTAATGCCTGCTAAGGCAACAGAATTGAAAAAAAGTGGGAAAAAGATGATGTGGACAGAAGCAAAAGGAGCACAAAAATACATCGTTTACTATTCAGAATCGAAAGACGGTACATATAAGAAGCTGGGAAGTACATCGAAAACTGTACTAAGCTTGAAAAAGCTTGAACTCGGAAAAACTTACTATTTTAAAATTAGAACCTTTGCAAAAGTTGATGGAAAAGCTTTGTATGGTGCTTATTCTAATATCCTAAAAGCGAAATTAAAATGAATAAAAAGCCGCAGTTAGCGGCTTTTTATAATGCCCGCCGCACCACACAAAGCGGCGTGCTTTCGTGCGACTGGCCGAGCGGATTGTCGCGGAACACCTGCTTGCAAAAGGAAGTCGGGATACTGCTGCTGCTTTTGCCGAGCACCTCCACACCCAGATCGTTTGCGTCAATGATCACCACGCTGCACCCAACCAGACCCGAAAGCCGCCGCGCCACCCGGTCGGGATCCTTCGGCGCCCTTTTCGCATAGTGGTTATACGGCGGGATCGTGCAATCGCACGGGCCGTCAATCGCGCGCGCCGCCGTGCCGGCAATGCGGTAAAACACACCGCGAACGCCGAAGGGCTTGGTCAGCGCGGAACACGCGGCGGCAAACAGCAGCCGCAAAACACCGACCTCCTCGATGGCAAGCTGCATCGTCCAGGGCGACCCGAGTCCGATCCCGTAGGGCGACCGGTAGACAAACCGGCTGAGCACTCTGGCGAGCAAAGACGGCTGGATCTCGCTGATATCCCACGCGCGGCCCTGACAGATGGCGACGATTTTTTCACTGACAAACAGATAATCGCCCTTCAAAAGCGGCGT
>ONAH01000191.1 GCA_900315715.1 uncultured Eubacteriales bacterium | reverse complement strand
GTTTCCATACTATCATCGTTGTATATTGATAGATCGGATAATCTCAAGAATCCACAAATAACAAGTGCTGCTATACCTAGTATAATTATAGACACAATAGCAATTCGCTCAATAATTTCTCTCCTGAAACGGTTGAATAGGAAGTGTGCAAGGAATATCGCCCCTCCGTCAAGTATTACTATAACCGCTGCTACCGCACAGAACTGGGCGTATGCAGATGTATTATTAAAAGCACTGAAAAAGTCATAGAGTACCGATGCATCAAAGCCCATCAGTGCAACTACTAACGTATAATAAACGGGTGCAACGGCCAATATTGAATGTGGAACAATGGATTTCTTATTTGACTTCATAAATATACTACTCATTATTTACACTCCTTTTAGTCCTTATTGTTTTAACATGATATTTACATTTATTATGTTTCGACGTCCTCAGTATCCTCAGTGTAGTATTCTGTCTCTTCGGGTTCCATTTCATTGATATCTTCCGGAGGTGCTTTGCGGTAAACTGTATTCATAAAGTTCAATTTCTTATATCGAATTTCCAACTCTTCGTTTATTCTTGCAATTTCGTTTTGAATAGAAAGGAGTTCAGACTTTGTTGCGATTGCATTTGTTGTTCTATCGCCGATTATTTCCAGGTACGAGTTGTAAAGTTTACTTTTTGCTTTATTACACTCAATGTCTATTGTCTCAAAGTCTATAAAGAAATCAAATATACTGAACGCTCTCCTTAGTTTCTTTGAGATAATACGCATTTTTATCTTTAGAGGCAAGCTGCGTTCAAACCTGGTAAACTCAGACGGAATGCGAAGTTTCTCCTCTTGGAATAATCTTGAATCCTGAACTGACTTACGACTAATTTTATCAATAATCGACATATGTATCCTCCTTCCAGACATTGTCACTGTTGTTTATAGTCTCCTGATCACCGGTATTAATATATCCGGAAATAAAGTGCAAAGTATTAATGATCGCCGGATTATTTACTAGTACATCCGGAGCAATGTTGCTTAAAAGAGAGTTGCCCGCAGGATCAACAGAATCTAACCTTAATGCTACTCCTGAGAAGTATTTTCCAAGCTGTTTTTCTGTCCTTTGACATTTTATCCTGTAATTTTCTTCGGCCGATATTTCCTTGCTTTTCAACAAAGAGAATATCTCACAAGCTCTTTTCACAAAGTCACGGTTTGCGACTTCGATATGTGCCTGCTCTTTTAGTGTGGACGGATTTTTTTTCACAAGCTGCTGGTTCTGGTTTATCAGCATCATCGCTTCCGTCGTGAGTTTATTTACTTTTGTAGTATTAAGCTTTTTATTCAGCCTTGACTTATAGTTTTTTACACTTTCGATTCGATTGAATACAAAAGGTGAAACCAACCAGCCATTATTATCAGGTGTTAAATTTTTTAACACTCCATCCAAAAAACCTTGTACAAACTCAAACATAATAAACATTCTCCTCTCTTTAAATTTTTCCATTAAGTTTTCTCTATGATATCGAAATATCATATTATAAATTGTAAACCTTTGTTTTTTATAGAAAAACGGGGGATTGGAGAGAGCCTTTGATTTGCATTGAACAAAAAACTCTCTAACACCTTGTGTTGTTATCACTTATTATAAATTATAGTTTTTTATAAAAAAACGGGGGATAGGGAGATATTGCTTCTCTATAATGTAATAGTTCTCACCGCTAAGTAGCATAGTCACCATTTCTTCTATAATTTGACATATTACATTATTGTTATTTCTAATAACTCATATTTACAAACTACATTGTGATTTGTTATAATATTACTATTACAAGACATAATAATACTATATAATGTTACCTGAAAGAAAGGAGTTTATATATGCTACTTCCAAATTCTCAGCCGTTACAAAATACAAACCCTTACGATTTTACAGAGCAGATGACAACTATTGTCAGAAACATGACAAATAATACGGAAACTTTTTATTTCAGAGAAGATGCTATCATTGCTCTAAAAGATTATGAAAAAGCTCCGAACGACGCAAAATTGCACAGAAAAAAAGCTTTGAATAATATATGCAAAATATACGGTTTGACTGCAGATGACGTTATCAACGATCATAGCCACTTGGAAAAAATCCCGCAAATATACGATGCTTTGCCAGAACACTTCTACAAGCTATGCCAAAAGTGTCCCTCTCCGCAAGATTTTATGGAGCGTATCGTAAGAAATCTTGCACCGGAATATAAAAACGATTCCGTGAGAGTAGCGATACTTAAAAAGTTTATTAAAGGATGCGGCTTTAACTGTAGTACATACAAAATAAGTGCAATAGCCAATCTTGTCGTCCAAAATATGAGTGTTGCCGAACAAAATGAATACAAAAAGTCTGACAAGAATAAAAAATTAGAAATCGTTTTAAAGAATACTAACGACTCTCTTTTTGTTCCGAAATTTATTAATCCTAAGGTAAAATCTTCCGATATCTGCAATCTTTTATATAGACGCATTAAATCTTGGTTAACAAATGCAATAGCTGCCGTCGCTGTAATAACTATGACCAATGAAAAACTTACTGATTTTATTAATGCTAATGAAGACAATAAACTGAATATGTTGGCGGATATTATTTCAACTGATTCCGATACATCGTATAACTCCGGAATCATTGCTTCAGGTCTGAAATCATTAAACATCTTATCCGATTTAACCAACCAAATCAAAAAAATCAGAGACAACAACAAAACCAACAAGTATTCTAAACTATATGGCATTAAAGCTCCTGTTCTTCTTAAAAGGATCGATCTCACCGATGAAAGCCGAAATGCGATATTAGATTATCTGATAAGCGCCCGCATTCTAAAAGCAGCCAGCAATGAGGATACATCAAACGATCAACCTGCAAACACGGAAACAAGCATCAGTATAGGTCAAATGAAAAAGGCAATATCTGAACAACTAGGAAACGAAAAATATCTAACTGATATTAAGAAAAATATTGTTTGCCATCTGAAAAAAGCAGCTTTAACCAAGCCGGAAGACATTATAGATTCAAAAGATAAGATTATAGATTTTGATAATGCCCTTTCTTTTGTTTGCCGACTGCAAAAAGATACATCTATCCAACCGGAGAGCTATACTGTTACTTCTGCTATTAAAAAAGATATTCTTTGCCAGCTAAAGAAGGAATTATCTATTCAACAAGTAACAGATATGTTTTTTTACAAGAAGATGATAACTCCTATTGAAAAAAAAGCTGTTTCCAAGTTGAATAAAGCATTGGTAAATCTACAAAATTTCAATTTATATTTACCTGCTGTTGAGAAAGAAGTTGTTTTTCAGCTGAAAACTCTGATCTGTAAATTTTTAAGATATGCCGGCATAAGCAAAGAAAACCTGGATCCGCTTTACAAATGGCTCATCAGCCGCAACAACGCATACAGTATGGATACAAGCGGTTTAGAGTTGCTGAAAGCAGCTGCCGACAATGCGGAAAATGATGATATAGACTTCCAAAATATTGTGACCAAAGCTGAAAATGATATTGTCAATGAATTAAAGAAACTGATAAATATCGATGATAAAAGTGTTCGCGAAATATATAAAGATAACAAGGGCAAAGCTCTAAAAAAACAGCGTGAACCTTTTGTGTTGCTTAAATTATGCGATGATTTAAGCAAAGGAGCATTTAGAACAAATGGTGCAACAAGACTTGATCTTTACCGATTTGCTATTGTCTTTGATATGACAATTAACTTAAAGGAAAGTGATATACTTGATAAGAAAACAAACATTATTACAAACCTTTTTCAAGACTATTACTGTGATAATATGGCGCGTTTTCTTGGCGAAGAATATCAAGATTCCAATTACCTCTCAACCATCGAACGTGAACCGACCGGAGAAAGTATAAATTTCAAAAACTTCGTTGAAGTTATTCATCTGTACTATTTGTATAGAAAAGATCTTAATCTTACGCCGGGCAAAGCAATCGACAACGCCGTTAAAATGATTGATGAATGCATTTCAACCGCAAAAAAAAATGCAAATAAAAAAATAGTTAACACTACAAAGCATCGTTTGTTTCCGATGCTTTGCGTATCATGTATATTAGCAAACATTTGAAAAGAAGCGCTGCTGCCTCTGCAAAATATGGATTTGC
>ONAH01000082.1 GCA_900315715.1 uncultured Eubacteriales bacterium | reverse complement strand
TATATACATTAGCATTATTTGATTTTGAAAATATATTATTATTAAAGTATAAAGGAAGATGAGGATATTAATGGAAAACACAGAGGATATCTCACAGAAACCGTTAGATTCTAATAGAAAAAAAAATAAAAAAAAACACTGCAATCAAGAAACGATTAACATATATATTAATGGGACTGTTTTTAGCTGTAGTTTGTTTTTTTTCTTATTTTATGCCAATCCTTAGAATATACGGATCCTCTATGAGTCCGACACTGACTGACGGAGATATAGTAATCACGATGAAAACTCAACGCACAGAGACAGGCGATATACTTGTTTTTGATTATAACGGAAAGACACTAATAAGAAGGTGTATAGCAAAGTCCGGTGATTGGGTAAATATTGATACTAACGGAAATGTTTTTGTAAACAATACTAAGGTGAATGAACCATATACATATAGAAAAGCAGTAGGAGAATGTGACATTACGTTTCCGTATCAGGTGCCGGAGAACACGTTGTTTGTAATGGGTGATAATAGAGGAATATCATTAGATTCACGTTTACGGGAAATTGGTTGTGTAAGCAAAGAACAGGTTCAAGGTAAAATGATATGCATAATATTTCCGCTTCGGAAGTTTAAGATAGGGTAATGGAGAAAACGAAAAGAGATTGAAGTATGAATTCAAAAGATAAATTATCAATAGCAATACTAATACTGGCAATGCTTGCGGGTTTGGCACTGTTGCTCTATCCAACATTCAGTAATGTGTGGAATCAAAGACATCAGTCAAGAGCAATAGCGGAATACATAGATGATGTAGAAGATCTTGACAGCGAGAACTACGAGAGAATACTAAAAGCGGCCGAAGAATATAACATAACGCTCTCAAAAACAGGTCAGAGCCGACATTTAAGCAAAGAAGAAACGGAAGTCTATAACAGAATGTTGAATATAGGAAATACCGGAATAATGGGTTATCTGAATGTTCCGAAGATAGACTGTTATCTTCCGATATATCACGGATCAGATATAGAGATAATGCAGGTAGGCATAGGGCATGTTGAATGGACAAGTCTTCCGGTAGGAGGAGAAAGCTCTCATTGTGTACTAACAGGACATCGGGGACTACCCGGTGCTAAATTATTTACTAACCTTGACAAAATGGCAGTGGGCGATACGTTCACAATTATTGTTTTGAACGAGGTGTTTATATATAAGGTTGATCAAATATTGATAGTAAAGCCTGAAGAAACAGACAATCTAATAATAAAAGAAGGAAGGGATTATTGTACACTAATGACCTGTACTCCGTATGGAGTAAATACACACAGACTTCTTGTAAGAGGGGTACGAATAGCCAAGAATGATCCGGAGAGAATAACTTCGGACGCAGTAAGGATAAATGCATTAATTGTTGCAGCAATAATGATTGTTCCGGTAGTATTTATTACTCTTGCGGTAAAGGTGATAAAGGATAAGAAGAAACAAAAGCATATAATTAATGTTAAAAAATCAATGGCAAATTAACTGATTAAAATATCAATAAATTTATCTACAAGTTTATCGGTTAATATTCTGACGGCTGGAGGGAGAAAAAATGGAAATATTTCAGGAAATCATGGTATTTGGAATACCACCAAATTTGCATTACTTATACACAGTAATAATGATATAAAAAAGGAGGAGAATTATGGATACAAAAAAATCCGAAAACAAGGCGTTTGGAAAATCGGCGATCCGAAGGATTATGATGTCAGTCTTGTCAATGGTACTGCTTGTTTCTATAAGTTCGTCAATGGCTATTCCTGCATTAAGCGTAACCGTTGATGAAGAAACAACAAGTGTCAGCAGCAATGATACAGAAGTACCGGAAAGTACGGTTACAGAAGATAACACGACAGAGCCTGAGTTGACAGAAACTCCAGACGAACCCACTCAGGATGAAGGAGTGGATTCTGAGCCTGAAAATCATTCAAAGAAGAACTATGTTCTTTCCAAGGCAAGCCCGGCAAACGGCAAATGCGGAACAAAAGCAACATGGTCGCTTAACGCAGAAGGTGTTCTCACGATTTCAGGTGAGGGCGAAATGAATAGTTATAGTTGGAATAGTGCACCATGGCTTAATCAAAGAAACAGTATTACAAAAATTGTAATTGAGGAAGGAATAACACTTATTGGTACAGCAGCATTCCATGCCACAAGTGTTACAGAGGTAGAAATTGCATCATCAGTAAAGCAGATAAACTATGTTGCTTTTTACCAATGTA
>ONAH01000068.1 GCA_900315715.1 uncultured Eubacteriales bacterium | reverse complement strand
CTGCTTGCTGCGCTGCTTGTTGCTGAGCTGCTTGCTGCGCTGCTTGTTGCTGAGCTGCTTGCTGCACTGCTTGTTGCTGAGCTGCTTGTTGCTGAGCTGCTTGCTGCACTGCTTGTTGCTGAGCTGCTTGCTTCTGAGCTGCTTGGATCTTCTTTGTGCGGGCATACTACATCAAATGCAAGACCTGTGAAAGCATTGCCCTCATTCTTAAGATCATAGTTTGTGTAAACATCTACAACGTCAGACTTTTCAGGATCAATCTTTGTGATTTCTTCTGCGATCTGGCTTACTGCTGCCTTAGCATCAGCAAGTGTCATATCTTTAAGTGCTGTGAAATTGAATGTTACAACTGCTGTTGGATCACCAGCATATGCCATCTCAGTACCCAACGGATTAAACACTGCACCTACTGCAACTGTATCCTTAAGACCATCTTCCTCGCTGAAAGAATCGTTAACAAGAACTGTTGCGCCTTCTGTCTGGTTGATTGTTCTCTCGCTTGTGTACTTAAGTGTGCTGCTGTCAAACTTTATATAATCTGTAAGTGTACCAGCATTAGCTACACCGCCAAGTGTAAGAGATACCTTAACTGTGTCATCCTTGTGAACTTCTTTGTTTGCATCATCCGGATTCTCTTCTTTGAAACCGTATGAACCGTAGAACTCTTTGCTGTTCTTGTAGTAATCCGGAGCACTTGGATCAATTGAGAACCACTCACCGCTACCTTTAACAGCACCTGAGAGCTCGTCTACTGACTTATGTGCGTCATCGTTAGCAAGTACATAGATCATTCCGTAGAAGTTCTCATACTTGTCATTACCGTTAAGCTCAACATTTACTGTCTGATGTGCTACTGCTGCAAGAGCAGGATCTGCAGGGCTACCTGCATCAACAAATGCGTTAAAGATGATAAACTCTGTCTCATCATTATCGCCTACTGTTGTTGAGAATACATTCTTACCAACACTCTCTGCCTTTTTCATTTCAACACCCGGCCACGGAGCTGGCTCTTTTGGCTGCCAGTAGTATACGCCAACCGTATCGTTTGTCTGGAGATAGCTGTCCGGTGCTAAGAAGTAGTATGTAACTGTATCAGCAGACGCTGTCAACATACCAACACCAACGCAAAGCATTGTTGCTAATATAGCCACGGAAAGCAATACACTAATAACTTTCTTGGACATTTGATTTTTCCTCCTTTAAAAAATTTTTTGTCAATATCCCGAAGAATAGTTCCTCAGCGTGTTTATTATACTACATCTAAAAAAAAATTTCAATACCTTTTTTCAAAAAAAGTTACTAAATTGTAAAAAAACATGAGAATAATTTTTCCTTTGTTCACAATTTTTGCATTTTGCACAAACACTTGCCCTTGTTTTTGATAGTTATTACTGTTTTCCTTCTTTTATTATTAATAATTGCAGACTAAACTTTGAACTTTCTATTAATAACCGTTGGGATTTTCTGATTGCCAATGCCATAAATCTCTGCACATATCCTCAAGTGTGAGCTCTGCTTCCCAGCCCAAAAGCTCTTTTGCCTTCTGTGCATTTGCATAATACTCGGCAAGATCTCCATCTCGTCTGGGCTTTATTTCATATGGTACGGCAATATTATTAACCTGTGAAAATGTATTTACTACTTCAAGTACACTATGTCCCTTTCCAGATCCAAGATTTATTGCCTCTGCACCCGTATGGCTGTCTGCATACTTCAGTGCGGCTACATGACCTTTAGCCAGGTCTACCACATGGATATAATCTCTTACTCCCGTTCCGTCTTTTGTTTCATAGTCGTCTCCGAATATTCCCAGCTTTGTCAGCTTTCCTCCCGCTACTCTTGCCACATACGGAAGCAGATTGTTCGGTATTCCGCTTGGATCTTCTCCTATCAATCCGCTTGGATGAGCTCCTATCGGATTAAAATATCTCAGCAGCACTGCCGAAAACTTCTTATCCGCATTTGCTGTATCTCTGATTATCTGCTCTATCATAAGCTTTGTCCAGCCATACGGATTTGTACAGCCGGTTATAGGCTGAGTTTCAACATATGGTATAGGGTTGTGTTCTCCATACACCGTTGCCGATGAACTGAACACTATGTTCTTTACCTCAAACTTTTCCATTACTTCAAGTAACGTCAGTGTTGCGTCAATATTATTCCTGTAATACATCAGCGGTTTTGCGCATGACTCTCCTACCGCTTTATATCCTGCAAAATGTATTATGGCATTTATATCTTGTTCCGTAAACAGTTTTGTCATTGCTTCCTTGTCTGCAACATCTATCGAATACACAGATACGTCTTTACCTGTAATCTTTTTTATTCTATTTATAACCTCAGGCTTACTGTTGGAATAGTTGTCTGCAATAACTGCCTCATAACCCTGTTCTAGAAGTTCAACACAGGTGTGGGAACCTATATATCCTGCTCCTCCCGTAAGTAATACTTTCATCTCTATTCTCCTTTTTTTCTGTAATAATTAATATTTGTTTTAAACAAGACAGGAACTATAATACTGTTTACAAACCCTATAAATGTCCCTGTAAATACCGCCATTATCATCAGATACGGAAGATAAAAACCGACTGCGTATCCTATCATAAAAAAAGATACTGCAAACTGCCCTATATTGTGGCTTACCGCACCTGCAACACCTATCCCGACAAAACCAAACTTATTTTTGTCATATGTCATTACTGCCCACATCACAATCGTACTCAGCACGCTTCCTGAAAGACTCATCGCTCCTGCCACTGGTCCTCTTGTTATCAGTGCAATAAAAGCCTTGAAAAGAGCCACGCACAATCCGCTGCCAATTCCCATTCCGCTTAATGCTGTCATCACAGGCAGATTTGCAAGTCCCAGCCTTGCGCCCGGAACAGGAAGTTCCGGCAGCATACACTCTATCACTGATAACACCGCCGCAGAACTTGCAAGCAAAGCTGTTCTTGCAAAAGTATATGTATCGGTTGTATTCACTGTACCACTCCGTCCAAAACATCTTTTTCCGAACCGACTGATGACTTTATCTCTATCGCAACTCTTGCAGGCAAACAGACTATCGTCTGACCTGTACGGCTTATTTTTCCTGTATTTACACATACCTTATCGGAACAGTCTGAATGTACCACAGATACTCCGTCATTTTCTATCAGCAACTCAATACTATATTCTGTATCTACGCATACCTTGCAGGCTGTATCAACGTCATTTAATTCAGCCGTATATACTGTTTTCCCGCCTTTTCTGACCTCTACCTGCAAATCAGATATATTATCCGACGTTTTTACTATCATCATCATAACGGAAGATATAATCAACGCCAATATTATCACAACGTCATACAGTGTAATTCGTTTTCTGTTTTTCAGACCACTATTCACCCGCATTTCCCTTCGTCAAAGCTTTTGCCATACTCAACAACTCTTCATAATTATATGATCTCTTGATATCATTAAGTGTCATATCTTTATAATTTTTTGTTTTGCAGTAGTCCTTTATCAAACTATACTGAGAAACAAAATCTCCTGTTGTGGAATTATCAAGCTTTCTCTTCCAGTCGGGTACAATTTCAAATTTATTCAATACTTCACTCAAAGCTGCACCGGTATATATACAACCTTCTTCGGAAAAATATTTACCTATGTCACTTCCGTAGCTGCCTGTACATAAGTAATGATACGCACTGTAAAAAGTAATGCTGTCAGATGTTTCTTTGTCAAAATATGTATATCCGTTGTCTGTAAGTTTGCTTACAGTATAATATACATACTGTTCACGTCCTGCTACAAGTTCAACTCTTTCTTGCTGCTTTTCAAAATCAGGGTATTTTGACGCCTGATAATCTCTTACCAGCACATACTGACATAAAAGCTCATCGGCAGTGTCCTTATCGTCTGTTGCAAGCAATTCATCTATTATCCTGTACTGCAAACCTGTAAGTGCTGTATTTTCTTCGTTTATAATAAATTTTAAATCGACCTGTGCATTCGGTGCATCGGGTGTTGCTGTGGCATCTCTGAATGTATTCTTTACATAACTATCCTTTAGCGAATCTGCACCGCTGTACTTTACAGTACTTATGTCATACTTTACAGCGTATAGAGAATTATCGTTTATATCAATATGTCCTTCCTCAAATGACGGGCTTAATGTTTGCAGCAGATATGGTGTACACATTGCCATACGATACACATTTATATCGCTGAAATCATCGGGCATATCGATCTTTTGAGAAAATATATTGGCAGGAAGAGTGGTATTTATCACATAGCAGTAACCCCTCACAATTCCGTAATCATGTATTATAACACACCCTGTATTTGCAGGATTATAAACTGCGTTCCATACATCGGAATTACCTTCTTCTTTATCAAACAATCCTATCACCGCACATATTTCGTCTATCGCCTGACGGTCGGAATTGTTCAAAGCATTGTACGATTTATTCAAGGTTTTATTAGTAAGCAGATCTGCGCATAGCAGTATCAGAACTATTCCAAAAATAATCAAAATAATATTGCCTATTTTTTTCAGTGCATTCAAAGCATTCCCCTCCTTTTTGAGTTACATTTCTATAATACATCTTCCCAAATAATTTTTCAACTGTTTTAAAAAAAAAGTCCTTCTGAAGCTTTCACAGATTATTTCAATACCTGTTAAATCACGCTTGCATTTTTTGAAGGTTTTTGTATAATATTAGTATGGGATATAAACCTATCTTAGTTTTTTGAAAGGAATGATTTTTATGGATTTTCTTGAACTTGCAAAAAAACGCTATTCCTCACGCAAATATAAAGACACTCCCGTTGAGGAAGAAAAACTCTACAAAATACTTGAGGCTGCAAGGGTAGCTCCGACAGGTAAAAACAATCAGCCTGTTAAGCTTATCGTCATTAAAGAGAAGGAAAACCTTGACAAGCTCTCCAAAGCTGCCAATTTCTACGGTGCTCCTGTTGTTATCATCACCTGCTGCGACACAACAAAATCTTGGGTCAGACCGTTCGACGGCAAAAACATTTCCGACATTGATGCGTCTATCATTACAGCACACATGATGCTTGAAGCGGCAGACTTGGGTTTGGGCAGTGTATGGATGTGCAGATTCGAAAAAGAAATCATCAAGCAGGAGTTTGGTATTCCTGAAAACATAGATGTTGTTAATCTATTACCGATCGGATATTCAGACGATGAGCCAAAATCCCCCGACAGACATGATGAAGTTCGTAAGCCTTTGTCGGAACTTGTAAGCTTTGAAACCTTTAACGGCTAAAGAATTCTATTTATAAAATATCCGCCCCGTACAAAAACGGAGCGGATTTTGTTTTATTCCGGTTTAACAAGTGCAAGTACGCCGTTGTTCTCACAGTCGCATAGAATGTTTCCTCTCACAGTTAGAGCCGTAACGAAATCAAGTTCATCGGCTTCAACTTCCTTTTCGCTGAGTTTTTCCGTAATACCAAAAATACCGTTCATCATCGAAACAAGTCCGTAGCCGTCATCCATAATAAATGATGTAAAATCAGGATGCGATGACAACATCTCATTAATATTATCAAGTGCAAACTCTTCTATTTCTTCGTCTGTTTTTCCGTCTATATCATCGGGTTTGAAAACAATTACTGTATTTTCCGAAATAAGACAAAACGGATCTTTAGACGCTACATAATATGTAAAATGATTTATCATATCATTTTCTTTTTCGGTAAGTTCACGATTGCAATATTTATAAACATTCATACAATAACCTCTCCATTAACAAAATATAGTGTTATTATATTACATTATATAATATTTGTCAATAATCTATTCAAAACTTACTATTTCTATTATTTTATTACTTCGCCTGTCCAATCAATAATACCGCCAAACTCTTTTATATTCGTATAGCCATATGATGAAAGTTTTCTGCTTGCTTCCTTACTTCTTCTTCCGCTTCTGCAATACACAAGTATTATCTGCTGTTTATCGGGCAATTCGGGAATAGACTCTCCGGTTATCGTTTCATTCGGAACACATATAGCATTAGGGATATGCCCCTCATCAAACTCCTGCTGTGTACGCACATCAAGAATAATGATATTATCCTCCGTATCCATAATACGCTGTGCCTCCTCCATGGATATCTGTTCATAACCTGATTCTTCTGTTTCCGCTGTACTTGAACTATCCACAAATTGAGTTGTTGTATCTGCTTTGCAACCTGCAAATATCAACATCATTATTACCGTTATCGACAGGATTTTTCTCATTGTATTAATACACCTTTTCTATTTTATCCTTTATACCGTAGCGTTGACGAAACTTTAGCAAATCCAAATCGTCTTGTATAAGCATTACTTCATCTATCTTACCTGTTGTCTTATTTTTAAACCCTGCAACCTGTTCCCCTGTACAAATACTGCACCTTATTACAGGAATACAGCCGTCCGGTATTTTTTCTGCTTTTTTCTTAAAAATACTCATTTTACTTATACTCCATCATTACCAAAGAACCGTCCTTACCGCTTTCCTGAATGGCAAAGTGTCTTTCATTACTGTTTTCATCAGTATAAATAATACCGTAGCTTGGCATATCTCCCGGAAATGCAAGAGTTACAAGCAATCCCCTTTCAGGTGTTAATTCCCCATGATTATAGACTACCTCAGTTCTATATACCGGTGTTCCGTCTTCTTTGACGTCCTCCATTGCAAGTGATACCACTTTGAAATCGGTTACATACTCATTTGCGGTAAACAATACTCTGCGTGAATACTCAGACGTATCAACAAAAAACTCATCGTAATTGCGTTCGTTTCCAACGACATTTTCCTCCCAATCGGCACTTACACCTCCTGCAACATTCGCGGTACTGCTTTTACTTGAAACAACTTTGTTCTCACTTTCACTCATTGATATTGTTTCATCATCGGTAATGGATATATTCGTGCCCTTATCGCAACCTGCTGTTAATATAAGCAGGGAAGTAAGCACAAGTATAAAATATCTATGTTTCATTCAAACTAACTCCTTTTCAACAATAGTGTTATTAAAATTATATCACTCCGGGTTGTCTAAGTCTATAATCCGACAGAAATATTTTATTATATAAACAGAAAGAGGACACGCAAAGTGCCCTCTCCCTGTTTTGTTTTGGGGTTATTTATCTTAATATAAGTAGTTGGTTGGGTCAACGAACTCACCATTATTACGTATCTCGAAATGTAGGTGAGCGCCGGTAGAATCTCCTGTTGAACCGATAGCGCCTATTACTTCACCCTGTTCAACATAAGATCCCGGAGTAACATATATTTCACTGCATTGTGCATACAATGTCTGATAACCATTATCATGATCTATTATTACATAACAACCGTAATTCTCTGAACCGTAATCAAATACCACAGTGCTTACATATCCTGACGCTGCCGCTACAAACGGCTGACCGTCTGCCGCACCATCAGAAATATCTATACCTTTATGAAGCTTTTCGCCCTGATATCCAAAGTAGTTTGTAATATAACCGCATGTTGGCGCAGGCCAAATAAACTGTGAATTTGCAGTCTTTTTCTCAGTTGTTTCTTTATTATTATCTTCAGAAGCCGCAGTATCGGTATCGCTAACTGTATCTGTATCCGTTGATGTCTTCTCCACGGTATCTTTGGCTTTTGTCTTTATAGCATTCTCATTATCCGGAGAAATTGTAATAATCTCAGTGACAGGCTTTGTTGTTGCTTTTACGGATACATTTTCCTCGGAAATCTTCACACCATCAATGTAAACCACACGATTAGTCGCAACGCCGGCTCCTATCTGACCTTTAGTAGTGACCTGCTCGTAATTGTTTGACTTACTCTCGTCAACAACATACTCCGTCTTATATCTCAGTTTTACGTCTTTTTCCTCAAGTACTTCTGTTTTGTAACTGAGATCAATATTGTTAAGCAGTCTGTATTTTAACTCCTTTGTTGAAATTACCGAGTCGTTTGAATATACTCCCGTTTCAACATTAATACTGCTGTTAAACTCCACGCTTTTTATTTTGCCCTTATCCGACTTAAAGGACTGTTTCTGCTCTGCAAGTATTTCGTCCAGTACCTTCTTTGCGTCTTCTTCTGACGTAACAGCTCCAATGAAATCTCCATCTGCAAACACTCCGCACACATTATCTATCAGCGTGTTGTCGTTCTCTATTATCGAACGACTCAGTTCGGAAGAACTTTTCAGCTCCGAAGTGTTGCCCACTACTGCAACTTTATACTTCGGCTGATCTTCAAGAGTGTCCAGACTCTTATTGATTATCCTGCTGTCGATAATACTTGAAGCCTCTTCTATTACTTCGGCATTCTCTACCAGTCCTAACGTCTGATCCTTGTACGTTATCGCAAGACCGAACTGTAATGAGTTCAGATACGATACGGTTGCAACTAACAAGAACAGTGCCGTCATTGGCATAAATGCATTTATAAGCTTGGAGCGTCTTTCTTTTCTCCTTGCTAACTTTCTGTTCTTTTGACGTTCCTCTCTTTCACGTCGAACGTCATCTATTGTTTTGTAATCATCTTCCGTCGCCCCATACGATGTAAAGCTTGACGGTTCTTCTCTTTCCGAGTCAAAGTAATCTGATATGCCCGATGAGAAATTATTGAGCATTTCTTCGGTTACTTCATACTCCTTTTCAAATTCAAAATCTGACAATTTAAACAACCCCTAAATAAATGTTACATGAATGTAAAATTTAACTATATTCATTATACCAAAAAGTAACAGAAATGCAACCCTTTTTGATAATTTTTGTAATATTCAGCGTTTTGTACAAACGGAATATAATTATTATATGCAGATTTTGATTTTTATATGCACAAATCCCTGTAAATTAAAACAATTCTGATTAAAACAATTATTTTTTAACTCTATTAACGCTGTAAACACCTGCCGCAGACAAAATGCCCGCCGCTATATACTGTAATCTGAACGGTTCATTCAGTATCAAACATGACAGCAATACTCCAAGTATTGGTATAAGCGAATTAAATATTGCAATATCGCCCACAGGATTACTGCATATAAGCTGATTATACACGGAAAAACCGTAAACAGATATTGCCGAAAGTGCAACCATTATCAGCACTCCCTGTAAAGATATTACATTCAGACGTCCTCCCATACAAATGCCAAACACTATCATCAACATTCCTCCGAATGTAAGGCTTATACCCGTTGCTGTAAGTATATCCGTATTTTTGGAAACTGAACGTGTAAGTATTCCTCCCAATGCAGAAAACACCGCACTTAGTATCAGCATGCCGTCGCCCGCAAATGTAAAACTCTCACCCATAGGACCGCCGATATTCACCATAATAATGCCGAATATTCCAAGCAGACAACCCACTGCTTTGTTAAGCGTCATTCTCTCCTCTTTGAAAATAGCACAGGCAAGCACAATTAGTATAAACGTACTCATAGAATCTATTACGGCAGAGCGTGAACCCGACTGATTTGACAATCCTATATAATAGAAAAAGTAATGCAGTGCCGTATTTACCAATCCAAAAAGCAAAACACCAAGAAAATCTTTTTTGCTTTTAATTTTCATGTCACGTCCCATTATCTTTGTCAACAGTAATACAACTATTCCTGCGGAAAAAAACCTTATTCCTGCAAATAGCGTTTTCGCACCTGTGTCACCCGACGCCACATCAAACAATCTTAGTCCTATCTTTATTAATGGAAACGCAAAAGACCATGCCACTGCACATGAAAGCGCTAAAAGCATTGCCGTTAGTTTTTTGTTCAAATTAATCACCGTTCTTTTCTTTATATATGTAAAAGACTAAAAACATTTACCTGCTCAAGTTTAATTCAAGCCTTTTCAAAGGTATTCTTTTTTCCCTACGCCTTTGAAAAGCTGCTATCTGGCAGACATCGTCCCCGAACAATCATATCTTTTTTATTTAATATCTTTTACTCTATCCATAAATACCGCATTGATTATATCATACAACCCATTTTAACGCAAACAGAAACAGCCGATCGTTGCGGACAATCGGCTGTTCCTTTAGTTTGAGGGGTACATTTTGAGGAGGGTAGAACATGTACCTTTGGCGGTGCGGTTCCGCCCTTGGTACAATATTATTATACCTGATTTGAAAGAAAGTATGTTAATACGCTATGAATTTTTCTTTAAAAATGCACCAACTATTTGTTAATTAATGACGAAAAAACAAATCTATATCTTTATTATCAATTCTTTTCATCATAAACTATATATCAATCTGCAAAATTAAACTCATCTGCGAACTTAGTCTTGAATATTTCAAATACTGCGTTGAGAGTTTCTTCACTTTCAACACTTACATAAGACTCTTCTTCGTCGTTCTCTTCATATTCAAGAATTACTACTTCATCGCTGTTGTCGTCATTTTCAATCAGAACAACATACTCCTTACCTTTATATTCTATAAGATCAAGAAACTCAAATTCATGCTCATTACCGTTTTCGTCACTGAGTGTAACAATGTTATCCAACTCTTCAAATTCATTATCTTCTATACTCATAAAAATCCTTCTTTCTCAACGTTTATCATTCAAGCCCCAAAAGAACCATATTTTCCGCTTGCCATCACACCTATCACAAGCAGCATTATATCATCACTTTAATTGCTTAAATTACAGATATTATACACAATTATTGATACATTGTCAACATTAACATAAAATTATTTTTGGTTTTTGTAGGTTTGTTTAACAAATTCATTTATTTGTGGGCTAAAACACTTTATGTATAAACCCAATAGTATTTAAAAAAACCGGCTACACTACATTACGCAGCTTAACCGGTTTCATTAAATTATCATTCACACAGTTTTTTCAGATTGTCTATTGCTAATGCAGCATCATCCGCCTTGAACACTCCTGTACCCGACACGCATATATCAATTCCTGCGTCACTGCATTGTTTTATAGTGTTTTCGTTAATGCCGCCGTCTGCTTCAATAAGAATATCCTTGCCTATATTTTTCGCATACTCTTTAAGTTCCTGCACCTTAGGAAGCATATCAGCCATAAACGACTGTCCCCCAAATCCGGGCTCAACTGTCATTACAAGCACCATATACAACCTGTCCATATACGGAAATACTGAACTTGCCGGTGTATTGGGCTTGATTACCAAACCAGGCTTTACTCCGCTTTTCTCAATTAGGCTTATCGTTTCATCTATATTACTGTCACACTCAACATGGAACGTTATTATATCCGCTCCTGCCTGTACAAAGTCTTGAATGTATCTATGCGGCTCACTTATCATCAAATGTACATCGAACGGAAGCTTTGTATATGGTCTTGCCCATTTTATCACAGGTGCACCAAATGTTATATTCGGTACAAAATGTCCGTCCATTACATCAAGATGTATTAGATCCGCTCCTGCTTTATCCATTCGCATAAGTTCTTCGCCCATTTTAGAAAAATCGCACGATAAAAACGACGGTGCTATCTGCATAAAAATCTCTCCTTCACATATACAGGGAACCTCTCACTTTATCCTGAAAGATTCCCTGCTCTACTATTTCTGAAATTTCTGTACTATTACCGGTCCTGCAAGCGTTGCTATTATCCAGAACACACTGAAAAATACCCATGGCATCGCATGAATTGATACTCTTGCAAGTACCCCGAACAACGATACTACAAGTAATTCAAGCAGTACTGCAAATACTTGTATTGCAACAGACAATGAAATGTTGTTCTTTGTCTGAATACATTCGCTTACCGCCCTGCCGAAAGATGTTACTCCACCCTTTGTTGCTATAAACGCAGGAGATGATTTTTCTTTTCCTATCATCTCATCGCGGATAAAGTTTGCGTTCTTCTGCTCAAGTATTTTTATGTTTTTATAGTACACTCCAAAATCTGCCGCTATTCTCTCTGCCGTAATGTTTGCGTCCGTTGTTCTGATTAGCAGCGTCATTCCGGTTGCTTCCATTCGTCTGAGTGCGTCTGCAACTCGTCTGTTTGCGTCATACGTTACTATGAACATAGCTATTACTTCGCCCGAACGTGCAAGATACAGTATCTCTTTGTTCCCCTGTTTTTGCTCATTCTCATACTGTATATCTGCAGGCTGTATTCCATGTGAAAGCAACAACTGACGGTTACCTATAAAGTATCTTTCACTGTTTACCCAGCCGATCAGTCCCTTTCCGTCCTGATACATTACGTTCTCCGCCTTCGGGAGCATTTCGACTCTCTGTCCTATAAGTTCATCGAATATTCCCGATACCGCTCCGCCTGCTGTTATCATTATTGCAGCCGCTGCTATGATAGCTTCGTCTTTTCTTCTGTCGTCAAATGTCTTGAGCATCGAAAGATGAACGCTTCCCTCAGGATACAGTTCTTTTGCATCAAGCATTACTGCACCGCTATCGGCAAACCTCTCAACTGCAGGGTAGCCAACTACCATCGACTGGTTCTGCAAAGTTTCCCTTGACAGCTTGCTTAACGGTAAAGCTCCCAACGTCTGCGCACATACCGGCACAGATACGCAAAGCATAATGCTAAGGAACGAAAGCGTTTCACAGAAATCGTGTGAAAGCAGCCCATACACAACTGTCATCAATACTGTAAATATCAGAGTGGGAACTGCAAATTTCTTTGCAAGATCCTCTCCCGGATCATGCATTTTTGACAGCTTAATGAAGTGCTTCAAGAAAGCTGTTTTCTTCTGGAACACAAGCTCTGATTTTTCGTTTCTCATTCCGCTGAGAAGTGTTGCAAGCATTCTCTGATCATGGAAGAATTTACCTATGTATTTCTGCGATGAATCTGACACAAATCTGAAATTCATGTTCATTCTCACAGCATTCAAATATCTACCGTAAGTGTTTACCGTAAAAATCAACATTATGATTATTGAATACAGTGTTAATCCCTGTCTAAGGAACTGTGCAGGTGTTATAACAGCTGCAAGCGACTGCACCCATACCACTATACCTGCAAGGGTAATCGTAGTATCTCTGTTAGCTTTTAGCTTTACAATTGATTTTAGTCCATGTATTATTATTCTTCTGACATTATATATGCAGAATGTGTATATCACGAAATTTATTAGTGCGAACCAGCGTACAGATGCTCCGTTAGCGTTCTCTCCGCCGCCTACCGAAAACTTGCTGCTCAGCAAACACAACACAAAAGTTATCGCCGTAAGCACAACTTGCGTTGTAAAACGTGATTTATAGCGTTTGAGGTCGCTGTGAATACGCTGTCTTACCTGACCTGCCTCTTCCTCGTTTCTGTACTCAAACAGCTGGGGATTTTTTCTGTCGATATCCTCCAGATAACGGCTTATGTCATCAAGTGTTTCGTATGAACTTGAATATCTGCTGTCCTCATTTCGTACAGCGGCCGTGTTTCCTTTTGCGGCAGGCTCTTTTGTCGGTGCGGGTTCCGCTGTTTTTTCGGAACTGCTGTCGGTATCTATTTTAAGCTGACGTTTGGCTACGTTCTGGAGCTTTGAATATCCAAGATAGAAATCATACTCTGTCTTTACCGACTCGGAGAATAGTCCTGCTTTTACCTTTATGTACTCATACTGATCGGGATATTCGTAGTCATATACTTCTACTTCGCTGACATGCTTTGCTGCACCAAACTTCTTCTCATATAATGCCGCATTTTTCTTTGCACGTTCCTCTCTCTCCTGAGCATGCTGTTCTTTACGCTGTGCGTACTCCTCGTCGAACAATTGTACCTTCTCAAGAACCTGTCTGTTTTTCTCTTCCTGCTTTAAGTCTGCCTCCGTAAGAACTACATCCCTTGGATCCTGTTCGATAACATTGAGAGTTTCTCTTACTGCGGCTCTGTTGGATCTATCTATATGCTCCGGAGAGTCATTCCTGATAACCGTCATTCTTACAAAAGGTTTCTTGTTCTGTTCTGTACCTTCTTCTTCGCTGTTTACTTCAAAGAACGGTGATACGTCATCTTTATCTTCCTCGTTGTCTGAATGTTGTTTTTCTTCCTTGTAATCATCACCATAAAGCTGACGTCTGTACTTATCAAGTTCGGATTCTTCTCCGAACATATCTTTGTACAGTTCTTTGCCATACTGCTGTTCATTCTCATCGGGAGATTCTATATTCAGCACCGGTTCGGGTTCGGAATCCGTTACGGCTACCGGTACAGGTACAAGTTCAGTCTTAGAATCCTCCGACTTGTTTTCCTCATTCTTCTTATCCTTTTTTACTAAGGATACTTTGTTTTCTGTATGCTGTACAGTACCGTCGTCCATGGTGTTCCACATAACGGTTAGTTTATTCTTTGCTTTTGAATAAAACTCCTTAAACACACCAGACTTTTTATCCGTATCTGTAACAGCGGTATTACTCTCCTGTGTAGGTTTCTCTGCATTTTCCGGGGCAGGAGTGTTTTCCTGTGCGTCCTTTTCTGCTTTTTCAGGGACAGGAGTGTTTTCCTGTGCGTCCTTTTCTGCTTTTTCAGGGGCAGGGGTGTTTTCCTGTGCGTCCTTTTCCGCATTTTCCGGGGCAGGGGCGTTTTCCTGTGCGTCCTTTTCCGCATTTTCCGGGGCAGGGGTGTTTTGCTGTGCGTCCTTTTCTGCATTTTCCGGGGCAAGGGCGTTTTCCTGTGCGTCCTTTTCTGTTTTTTCAGGGGCAGGGGCGTTTTCCTGTGCCGAAATTTCCTCGCTATCCGAATTATCCGTTTTCTCTAAATTGAAATCCTCGTCCTGTGTTTCGTCAAATACGAAATCCTCATCAACAGACACTTCTTCATCGTCTGTCTCACTATTCTGAGGCTCAGGTTCGCTTTCGTTTATTGTTTCATTTGAACTTTCTGTCTTTACTTCAGGCTTTATATCTTTTTCTTCGCTGTTTCCGCTTTTGTTGTCGGACTGAGTTGACTGCCCTTCATCAACGTTTATTCTCTCAATTTCGCCGTTTTCATCATCAACATCAAACTCGGCAAACACAAGATCCGTATCCTCATCATTAAACAAATCTTGTATGTCTTCATCCTCTATTATTATATCAATGTCGTCAAAACTGTCGCCTATCTCTGTATTTTGTACTTCATTATTCTGTGGGACAGTTTCCGTTTCTTCAGGCTTGTTATCCTCGGAAGCGGGTTCCTTCTCCTCCGGCTTGTTATCCTCGGAAGCAGTTTCCTTTTCCTCCGGCTTGTTATCCTCGGAAGCGGTTTCCTTTTCCTCCGGCTTGTTATCCTCGGAAGCGGTTTCCTTTTCCTCCGGCTTGTTATCCTCGGAAGCGGTTTCTTTCTCCTCCGGCTT
>ONAH01000115.1 GCA_900315715.1 uncultured Eubacteriales bacterium | reverse complement strand
TATCCTATCACTTGGTATTCCCTGTGCAAATAGATAGTTTTCGATTGCCTTTCCCTCGGGTATTATCTCGTCACTTCCTTTTCCGCCAGACGGTACAAAATTGAGTTTCTTTCCAGTGGCTTGCTCCTGCATTTTTGCAAATTCTATTGCCCTGTCAGTCCTGCCCTTTAATAACGGTGTGAGTGAACCATCAGCACTTATCTGACAGCCAAGGATAAGAATATAATCTTTATCAAATGATGGTATTCTCTTTGATGCTCTTACCGTATGTATCACTGTACTAAGCAAAATACATTCTAGATATGTATCACATACAAGTACAGATGTGGTTATCGCCATCTCGACATATGCTGCCATACCACGTTCGTTATGTACATCAATTATTGTTGTTCTCTGAAGAAATTCAGATATCCAAATCGGTAATACCGTTCCAAGACAAACTAGCACCCCTAAAATACAGCCAAGCATATTGCGCCAATTATTCCCCTCTTTTCTCACAAGTTGAATGTTACTGATTGTTACAAGTATCGAAACAATAAAAGCAAATGGTAAGGCTATAATTGACAGTACAGTCGCAGAGTCAAGAATTGATTTAATCCCAGAAATTAGAGAATCATTCTTTAGAAAAATAGTCTGACCCCATATCATTGAAACTAAATAAATGATCCAACCAAAATTCCGAATGTTTTTGTATTGATATATACTGTGTCGCATATCTATTCGGTAACATTTAATCACTCCATACAACACAACTATTAAATACAAAACCACCGCAACCGGGAAAAAAATATACCCTCTTGATCTGCCAAAATAATTATCAATTGTTATTATTCCTAGACTATGAACATAAATCGAATCATAATAATAACTTTCATTTTCATTTGATACATTTATGAAAGCTTTTCCTCTTGAAACCGAACGGAGTGTAAGAATGAGAAATCCATTGTCTGTTATTGTGTCTGTTAAACGAATTACCTCTTTATCTTGTTCAATTTCAATATGACAATCTTCGATTCCGGTTCCATCTTCAATAGGTATTGCTATCGTGTATGTGTCTCCTATCACAGTAACAATGACAAAACATAATATCAATAGTATCAGCCCGCTCATCGCAATATATCTTTTTTTCATTAGTTGCCTCCTATTATTTGTAAATAAACTCATCTTTATAGAGATACATTTACAAACTACCTGTTAATCCCTTGTACTGTTTATAAATCGTTTACTTTCCTCATCATTAATTATTCATTATTATCATCCATTCTTGTGAAATAAACCTTTTTTATTCGTTATGCTTCTCTTGATTTATCCTTATCACTAACAATTAGATTTTTTATTTATATGAAATTAATATTATATAGACTCTTTAGTTGTTTAAAACACACTAAAAATATGATATAATATAAGTCAATACAAGTTTTTATATGGAGTTGAATAAAGTTGATAAAGCTATTCTCAAAAATACCTACTCTTGAAAATGATAATATCACACTTAGAAAGCTGGAGTATGACGATGCTCAGTTTTTATCGGATTTCGTACAAAACAAAAATGTATATAAGTATTTACCTACTTTTTTATTTGAACAACAATACAAAGATATGAAAATAATGATAAAGGAACTATATGAAAAGTGTTTCAAGAATAAACAATCTCTCATTCTTGGCATATACACACAAAATGGTAACACCTTGTGCGGTCTTGCAGAATTCTATGGCTATAAAGCTATTCTGCAAAAAACTTGTATCGGATATCGCATTGCAGAAAACTATTGGGGTAAGGGAATTGCAACACAAACAGTTTCTCTTATGGTGGACTATCTCTATTCTCAAACAGATATTGAAATAATCACTGCTAGTACTATGATTGAAAACAGAGCATCTGCCAGAGTATTGGAAAAAAATGGTTTTATTAAAACAGATACAAACGTCACCGAAGACTGGGGTTATTCCACACCTACTCTTGCAGATAAATGGTTCAGATAAATCATGGATACATCTCTGCTCTTATTTCTTACTTTCAATCTTATAAAAAAAACTTGTATTCCTCTCTTTTACAAGTTTATTACCTATGGCTTTTAAACCTACTTTAAGTAATAAATAATGTAATATATGTAAGTGAAAAAATGTTGTACTGTTTCTATGTATCCAGGTAAGAATTTGAAATCATTGTTCAAGCTTTAGTATTAATTTTTCTTACTACTATCTTCAACCGCTATAAGATTTTATTCATAATACTAAATCAAAACATTGGCATAATACGCGTTACTGATTATCATTGAGTAAGATGTATTGTGCCTTTTTATATTACAATTAATCAACAAATG
>ONAH01000024.1 GCA_900315715.1 uncultured Eubacteriales bacterium | reverse complement strand
TTTTATTTTTATCTTTTGTCCTTATCGACAAATTCAAGTGATATTATTGATACTATTCCATATATTAACGTAAATGCTATAAGTATAAGCCACATCTGCCCTAAATGCTGTATCGTATGCTCATAGTCAGCGGGATCACCTGTTCCCATCAATGAAAACATACTGTTAATATCTGCTGTTGTGCAAATAGCATTCAATCCCCACTTCGCTATCGTTAGCTTTGATATTAGCTCAGTTAATCCGCTTAACTCAAATATCATTCCAGACATCACAAGTTGTATTATTAACACAAAAGGCATTACTGTCATTGCTGTATTTGTGGTCTTTACTATTGAAGAAACCATCATTCCCAATGCATCAGAACTGTAAACTATAAATAAAAACGATATGAACAACTCTATTCCTGCAGGCAAGAATACTCCTCCGTCAGGCATGTGGTTAAAATTCTTTACGCATACGATTACCGTTATTATCACACTTTCAATAAAGCACAGTGCAAATTCAAATATCATGTGTGCTGTTATGTATGACGATATATGAAGTCCTGAGCGATGTTCTCTCTTTATTATGTCACGCTCCTTGCATATCGATTGTATTGAATTAAATATTCCTATCCAGATACATGCACATACCAGTGCAAAGGCTCCGTTTCTTGTATCCTTATAATCGTTAAACATTTCGGAGCTTGTTACCGTCGATATTATTATTGTTATTATCGCCGAACTTATAAATATCTTCCACCCGTTTTCATTACGGAAAATATTAAAACACTTCTGTGTGTATATTTTTGCCTGTTTCGCTCTTGACGCTCTACCCATACTCTCTCAGCTCCTGCCTGTCATTCTTTTGTATTTCTCTATAAAGTAATCAGCCATGCCTTCTCCGCCTTCATCGGGTCGGTTTATCCTGCCTACAATTCCCTCTAGAGTATCAGTTTCAAAGAACTTCTTTGCCTCTTCCGGCGTTCCAAAAAAAGCAAGGTTCCCGCTGTCATTTGACGATTTCTTTGCAAGAACTATCACCTTGTTAAACAGTGAAAATGCTCTGTCCGGTGCGTGCGTTATTACCATTACTATTTTTCCTTCATTTGCTATATCTTTGAGGTTTTGCATTAGCGATGTCGCCATATTTCCGTCTAATCCCGAATCAGGCTCATCTAAAAAGAATAAACTTGGATCTGCTATATACTCTACCGCAATACTAAGTCTCTTTCGTTGTCCTCCGCTTAGCTTTGACACAAGCTTATCCTTTTCTCTTGATAAACCCATCGTGTTAAGTACTGTATTCACTCTTGCAAGAATCATTTCCTTACTCATAGTGGACGGAAGTTTCATCTCTCCGGAGCTTTTCAGTGTATCATATACTATATCGCCGCCTCTGAGTAAATCCTGTTGAGGAACAAAACCTATTTCATATTTCATTTCAGCAAAGTCTTTGTATATATCTCTACGTCCGTGCTTTATCGTTCCGTTTGCCTTCTCATAGCCCATTACTGCATTCATAAATGTTGTCTTCCCTGCTCCTGAGCCTCCTAATATCAATACCATTTCTCCCGGCTGAATACAAATATCTATGTCTTCCAGAAGCAAACGCTGCTTTGCTTTCTCCCATATACTCCTATTGATAATATGTATCTCTAACGGAGCGTTATTGCCTGTGTTCTGCTGTACAGGCATATTGCTTTGCTGCTGTAAAACAGGAGAATTTGGCTGATTAGGCATTTCCACTCTTTGCGGCTGTATTATCTGAGGTGCCTGACGAACTTGCTGAACCTGCGAAGCTTGCTGTAATGCCGCATAAGATACAGCATCTACCGGACGTTGGTTCAGTATTCTGTTTCCTAAAAATATAAAATAATAATTCGCTATCCTGATGCAATCGCCCATTTTTATATATCGTGGTTCAGATAATCTATCCCCGTTTAAATAAACTCCGTTTGTACTGCCATGATCTATCACTGCCCAACCAAGTTTTGCAGCAAAAAACGATGCGTGAAGTTCAGATACGCTTGCATCACTCACTGTTACACCGTTCTGAAGATGCCTGCCTATCCTTATCTCTGATGTATTGTTATAAATATTTATTGAGTTTTCTACGAAGTTATTAGGATATTCTGTCATAAATATTAGTGCCGTAAAATCTACTGCCGATCGCACATTCGCTCCATACAAATGTAAAACCATTCCGTCTGTCAGATACAGCTTATTGTTTGGGGCTACCCTCTGATCTCTGAAATATGTTCCGTTCTTGCTGCCTACGTCTGCATAGTAATATCCGAACTCATCGCAGCCAAAAACTCCATGTCTGCGGGAAACATACGAAAACTGAAGATCTATATCTGCAACTCCATCTTCTGTTGTTCTTCCAACGGTCATAAATCTGTTAAAATCATATATCCTCATTCTACCGTCGGCTATTACCATGATTTTTGGCGGTAAATTTCTCTTTTCTATTACCTTTGTATCCATACTTTACCTCTGTTAATAATTATTGCCTACCATATAATTTATTGCACTGTTTCTCTTCTCTGATACTGCAATATCTGCTTCCTGTGTTGTGCTGTATGCAACAAGATAAGAGTTCTCCTGTCCTTTTACTGCAACACTGGCTTCTATTTGCTTATCAAGTGGACAATCTACTATTTCATAGTAGAGAAACTTTCCTTTTAGCATACTTAAGTCGGCTTTTTCGTTGTATGATATCATTATCAGATCGCCGATTTCCGCTATATCTTCAGCCCACTCACACGATTGCAGCGGATTATTATATACTGCAATATAATCTATCTTTATATCTGAACTGAATTTTCCTAGATTCGATATATTATTGCTGCTTAGATCTATATATTTTAATGAAACTCCTTTTGAAGCTGTAATTTTATCAAGGGCATTCGTATCTGATATCTGATTGCGGGGCATGAATATATAGTTTAAATCTTTACAGTTTTCTATCCCGTCAAGATTTGTGAGTTTATTATTATCTCCGGATATCATTTTCAGCATTTTACAATTACTTAACGCTTTTATGTCCGTTACATCGTTATTATCGAAACTCAAGAATTTTAAATTTTGAGCGTTTGTTAGCGGTGACAGATCCGTTATTGTATTATCGTTTATTGAAACGTACTCTAGTGATTTCTCACACTTCTTCAATACTGATATATCACTTATACTGTTTCCGTTTACAAAAACCTTTTTTAAAAGTACCGAATTCGAAAGCTCTTCTATGCTCTTTAACTTATTATACGACGCTTCTATGCTTTCAAGATATATCATACCTTCTGTTCCGTTCAGATCTGAAAGCTCATTGTTGTTTACCTTTATCTTTTTTAGAGTCCTTATTCCTACAAGTGGAAACAGTGTAGTTATCTTGTTTTCATTAAACCTTATACTCTCAATCTTCTCCAATCCCGCCAAAGGTGTAAGATCGGATATTTCGCATTGATCCGCTTCTATTGACAACAAATCCTTAAATGACGATAATACCGAAAGATCGCTTACGGATGTGTTGTTTATCTCTAAATATGATATTTCCTCAGATAGTGGCTGAAGCGGTGATATATCATTAATTCCTTCGTTTCCGTTTAAATTAAGCCGCCATATCGAAGTTAACTTCCCAAAATCTATACCTTCAAGCTGTTGTTGACTCATTGAGTCGTATTCAAGTTCAAGTGTTCGCAAGGTTTCTATCTCAGATATTCCGCTATAATCATTTATTCCCGTACAACCTACTATTTCTAAATCAGATAACTCAGATGTTATTTGTGAAAAGTATCCATCTGCTCCTTCTTCAAACGTACACTTATTGAAACGAATTGAATTTAGATGGGATAGCTTTGACAGTGCCTTCATATCTTTAGCTGTTACGTTTTCTTCTGAAAAATATAAATACTTTTCGTTGCGGTTAATTGCCTCTCCGCATATACTTACCTTACTTAATGCAAGATACAACACTGTTACTACTCCCAGAAGTAATACTGTTATTATTATTGGCAACAATACTGATTTTTTCTCTCTGACCTGTGCTGCACCCACAGGTGTACTCTGATTCAGGTTATTCAAAGGTGAGATATTCTGTGGCGGTACATTAAGAAATGACGGTACTGAATTATTCTCATATTGACCTGACATAGGATTGTCTTTTGTTAACGTTACATTCTTTTGGGCCTGAGATGCAGTTGAAAACTGCTGGGCAGGTTGAGATACAGTTGAAAACTGCTGTACCGGCTGAGATGCAGAACCAAACTGTGGTGCAGATGCAAAAACAGGCATACTCATGTTATTATTTACAACAGAAGTAACATTCTTGTTGGAGTACGTTTGCGAAGGTATATACTGATGAGCTTGTATAGCTGCATTAAAAGCATTTAAAAGCTCTGCCATTGTCTGATACCTGGTGTTTCTTATAACACCAAGTCCATTTAACAATACTCTTTCAAAGATCGGATCAATATCAATTCCCATCTGTGACGGAGGTACAAGTGTATCATTTATTATACGGTTAATTGATGCAGGCGGTACTATCCCTGTTATACACTCATACATTGTCGCACATATTGCATATACATCTGTCCAACTGCCTTGATTCAGCTTACTGCCGTATTGTTCTTCAGGCGCATATCCCTGCTTCACCACAATCGCTGTACTTTTCGTACTTCTACTACTCTCAATATTTCTTGCAGAACCAAAATCCAAAAGCTTCACTGAATTCTTGCATACCATGATATTATCTGGGCTTATGTCACGATGTATCATTGACTGACTGTGTATCTTCTCAAGAGATACCATTATCGGTCTGAGAAGTTCAAATGCCTGCAGGAATGAGAGACGTCCATTCCTTTTCAGGTAACTTTCAAGCGTTTCTCCGTCCAGATATTCCATCACAATATATGCAGTATTGTTCTCCTCAAAAAAATCCCTTACGCTTACTATTCCGTCCTCTAAAGAGACTTTTGCAAGTACACGCGCTTCACGCAAAAAGCTTTCTTTTCCCTGTTCGAAAAACTCCTTTCGGTCACTGTCTGTACTTGCGATAACATCATTTGATACGGTTACTGTTCGATTTACATATCCATTGGGGTAGTATTCTTTTATTGCTACCTTTATATCAAGAACTGTATCCCTGCCTACATAGGTGATCCCAAAACCGCCTTCTCCTATCACTTTTCCCAATATGTATCTACCGTGTAATTTTGTTCCCGTCCCTAAACAATGGGGTGGTGTATCTGTATTCTGTACTCCTCCGCATAATGAACATATCTCTGAATCATCAGGTATTTGCATAACACAATGTTTACAGTACATATTCTTAAATCTCCTTTCGGCAGAATTATTTATCATTCAAGAACTATTAAAACATATTATACACCAAATTATTTTAATTGTAAATCTGTTTTGGTTCTATCTATTAAGGTTTATTCTTGTTATCTTTAAACTCTGTTATAATTCTACGAATATCGCTCTCAGCCTGCTGCACTTCTTCTTTAAATGCTCTTGATGATATTCTGAGCGCTCCTGAGCCAAGTATTATTAGCTGTTCAAGTCCGTCAGAGGTTACTACTCTTACTCTGTTATTCTTTGCAAGATTATGCGTTACTTTTTCTATATACATATCTGCTGTTTCCGCTTCTTTTGTATATACAATGTTTATATTCCCCTCAGTTTCCACTTCTCTTGTATTGCTCTTTACTTTATATGCATCAAAAACCAATATCAGTTCACAACCCTTGTATCCCTGATAATTGCACAGAATGTTTATTAGCGTATTTCGTGCCACATCTATATTCTCCTTTGCAAGGCTGTTTAGCTCTTCCCATGAGAATATTACGTTGTATCCATCTACTAACAAGTATTCTTTTCCGTCATATGCAGTACTGCCCTTTCGCTTATAGGAAGATTCCTTTGCGTCGTATCGTACTGCTGAAGTCTGTTCGGTTTTTCTTTTAACTGTTCCATATGTTTGCTCAAAAAGCTGCATTAGCTCACGGTCAAGTGCAAACACATCTTTCTGTGTAGCACACTTTGCCAATATTCTTTCTTTGCTGTACTCCTCTGCGGTGCCTTGCTTAGCAAGATACTCCGGAAGATGCATATATTTTTTTACTTCGTCCCACTTTACATTATAACCTGCTCCGTGCGAACAGAATACAGAACCGCATGGATTCTGAAGATCTGCATCAGGATTATACGATATTGCTTCTATCACTTCATTTGCATTTGTACACGGTTCATAGCCTTTTAAACTGCATACAAGCCTACCCTTTCCCTTTGTATATCGAATTACTTCTTTTGTATAGTCCTGCATATAGAAAGCAGGCGCGCTGCCTTTGAGTACAGTCATGTCACCTGTGATTTCGGGTGGATAAAACTTTCCTTTCATTCTCTGAACATCAGACATGGCACGTCCGATGTTTTCTTTAGGTACCTCAAGCATAAAATCATATATTGGCTCCAACAAAACTGATGTTGCACATCTTAATCCGTGTCTTACCGCTCTGTATGATGCTTGTCTAAAATCTCCGCCCTCTGTATGTTTCAGATGTGCTTTGCCTGACACAAGTATTATTTCTATGTCTGTTATCGGTGATCCTGTCAATACCCCCAGATGCGTTTTTTCGCTTAGGTTAGTTAGTATCAGACGCTGCCAATTCCTGTCAAGTACATCTTCACTACACTCTGAACGTATTACTATTCCGCTACCTGGTTTTCCTGGACGTAACAGTAAATGTACCTCTGCATAATGCTTTAGCGGCTCAAAATGTCCGACTCCCTCTACTGTATCGATAATTGTTTCTTTATATATAATGCTTCCCTTGTCAAATGTTACATCTATATCAAATCTCTCTTTTATCACTGAACGGAGAATCTCAAGCTGAATATCTCCCATTAGCTGAACTCGTATCTCTTTTGTGATCTCATTCCACTCAACATTTAACTGAGGATCTTCATCTTCCAGTATTCTCAGTTTTGCAAATAGTGTACTGCTGTCTAATCCCTTTGGAGGATATATTGTATAGGTCAGAACAGGCGATAGTATGGGGGTGATTTCATTTTTTTCATAACCCAATGTGTCTCCTGAACGTGCAAACGTTATTCCTGTTACTGCACATACCGTTCCTACACTTGCTGAATCAGTTTGGGTGAATTTTGCTCCGGAATAAATTCGTATCTGGTCAACCTTTTCTCCTGATGTATTTTTTTCGCTTTCTAATACTTCTTTTACTTTGAGAACTCCTCCTGTTATTTTCAAGAACGTTAGTCGGTTGTGTTTATTGTCTTCCGATATTTTATAAACCACTCCTCCAAATTCTTTTGGGTACTCTCTCATACATGTAAAACGTGATATACAGTCAAGAAATTCTGTTATCCCCTCAAGCCTGAGTGCCGATCCAAACATACACGGAAATACTTTTCGCTCTCGTATAGCATCTGAAATATCTTTATCTTCAATTTTACCATATTCGCTAAAAATATCCAGAAGTCTTTCGTCACATAATGCAATGTTTTCATTCATGCTGTCTGAATCTGAAAAATCTATACAGCCTTCATTTAATTTTGTTTTCAGATGTGACAGCAATTCGTACTTATTAGGTACATTAATATCCATTTTATTGATAAATATAAAACATGGTATATTGTATTTTTCCAGTAGCTTCCATAACGTATATGTATGGCTTTGTACACCGTCTGTACCGCTTATTACCAATACTGCATAATCCAACACCTTTAATGTCCTTTCGGTTTCTGCCGAAAAATCTACATGTCCGGGGGTATCAAGTAATGTGAAATGTGTTTTTCCGTAATCAAACACCGCCTGCTTTGAAAATATAGTAATCCCTCTCTCCCTCTCCAATGTGATATTATCCAGAAATGAGTCCTTGCGATCTACTCTGCCCTGCTTGTCTATGCTGCCTGAACAATATAATAATGCTTCGGAAAGTGTCGTTTTTCCTGAATCTACATGTGCTAGAATACCAATTACTATATTTTTCATTTTGGTGTCCTCCTGTCATATTTCTACTTTTTTTATTATATCATATTTTACTATTTGTGTCACTATTTACAGTACAGTAAACTTTTATACAAAAAAGCATTGAATTATTATTGCAAATGTTATATAATATATTTATCTATGAATTTAAAGGGTGATTTGATGAAAAGAAATTTTATGATATCTCTTGTTCTTACTGCAATTGCTTTCGGTCTTCTTATTGCGTCTATCGTTTTATGTATTCTTGAAAAAGAAACTATTTGTATGTATCTTGGCATGGGTTCAAGTGCTGCTGCTTTTATTTCGATTTTGTTCGGTCTTGGCGGCTGGAAAGAAAAATAAGGTGCTAATATGAAATCTATCAGAAGTGCTATTGAAAATACTGTTTCTATTTCTTTGTTTAACAAAGGTCTTGCAGGTAAAATATTCGATGAGGTTAAACTTTCAGGAGCTAAGGTTGTTATGAAGAATAATTCTGCCGAATGTGTTCTTCTCTCTCCTGAAGAGTATCTTCACCTGCTTGACAGCGTCAATGAAATGAAAGCTGTTGTGACCGCTGTTCAGCGTTTGTCATCTCTTGATCCAGGATCGCTTTTAACAGAGGAAGAATTCTCTGTTCGTACATCTCTTGATATTAGCTTTATCAATTCATCTTCGGGGGTTGATTTTGAATGAATATTATTGTTAGATATATGCCTCAGTTCATTGACGACTTCAACTCTTTTTCTGAGCATGACAGAATTATTATTCGTTCCGCTCTTCAAAAACTCAGCGAAAATCCGTTCTCTAAAAAAGACGGAGGATACGGTAACATTGCTCTAAAAGAAGCAGACGGTAGAATTCTCACTGCTAAAATTATTTTTACTGATATACGCATAGTTTACAAGATGATGAAATCTAAGGATAACAACATGTTAATCATCTATACCGCAGTTACTAACGATACTACGACACGCAGATAGAATAGTTTTTTAAAGTAACTGCTCCTCTTTTGTTATACTATCGGGTTGCCCATTGTTTGACAAAAGAGGAGCTTTCTTTATGTAACAAGGCAGTCAAGATTCCTCCTGACTGCCTTCTGCTTTTACTTAATTCATTTTTTGCCGGTTATATCTCTATACCATTCTTCTGTAACAGAATACGGGCTGTATCCACAGAGTCAACTCCTGTAAGGTTCTTTATCGGTGCAAACTCCTTATCACGAATTACTTCGTATGGCAAACATGATGATAGCTGTTTTATCATATCAAGCACAAGCTGTTCAAACTTATAACCATTAGGTTCTTCCGGCGATACCTGATCTCCGTTTTCATCTATATACGGTATCTTTTTCTTTACTATATGCATAGGCATTTTGTTATCTGCCACACTCTCAAGATCTGATACTCTGAACAGGTAATTTAAAATTACACCGTAATTATATGCAGGATCACCGTTGCTGTCTTTTGCGTTCATCATTTCTTCTGATAGTTCATAGTATTCTACAATAGAGGGTTTTCCGTCCTCAAGACACATTACTCCTACCTTCTCATCAGGAGATGCCTTTCGTACTACCTTAGATCCGACCGCTACATCTGAAAGAACTGTCGCTCCGATAAAATACGGATCACACATACGCTGCAACACATTATCTACTGCAAAAATGTTTATCCACTCTATCCCTTCTTCAATTAGCTTTTTTCCCAATCCTGCTCTCAACATTGACGAATACCAACCTGCATTTCCGTTCGGTGAGGTAGATATTCTATACTTCTCCTCCATGTACAGCTTACCGTTGAAGTCACAAGCAGGAGCCATATCCTGCTTAAAAAATGTTACCATTTCTTCGTTATAGCCAAAATAGTCTTTCTCCTTAAAAAACTGTACAGTAGCGTCATGGTTCTTTTCACTCGTCATTACAAACAGGTGTATCCATCTACCTGTTTCCTTTACTACTTTCATCAGGTTGTTTATCAGACACTCAAAAATATATAGAGGTTTTGTTATTCCTATATCATAAACTCCTTTTGGTCCGTCTGCTCCAAGACGTGTTCCCATTCCGCCCGCAAGAAGCAGGGCTGCGACTTTGCCTTCTTTTAGTGTTTTTATGCCAACATCGTAGAACTCTTCTTTTCGTTTTTCTATCTCTGTATATTGCATAGCTTCAAGAGGTGAAAACGTACCCTTGAGATCAGTTTGTGTTTCACTCAGACGTGACAGAACCGAAAAATCCGTTTCCTCTATCTGCGACAAAAGGATTTTCTGCTGATCTTCACTAAGTTCATCAAAATACCTTAGTACGTGTTCCTGACCAATAGAACTCAATAATTTGTATGCATTTTCTCTGTTCATGGTATTTCCTCCCTATAATTAAGTTATACATATATTATACCACATTATTTGCACTCTTGAAATAGTTATTTCAAACTTTTCAAAATATATGAAATAATAACAAATCACGTCGGTTTTTTTAAACATTTCTAACAAGTGTTTTATACTTACGTTTTATTATATGTATTTTTTGCATTCTTTCTCCATTATCTCCCTTGCACCGTTAACATCTGTATCAATAATGCACGACGCTGCATGGAAGTGTCCGCCTCCGCCAAAATGACTGCATATCTCACTTGCCGATATTTCTCCGTTAGTTCGCATAGAACATCTCATTTTTCCGTCTGGAAGTTCTCTGATTGTTACGCCTATCCTTATCCCCTCTATCTGCTCAACAAAGGAGTTTATTCCCTCCAACTCTGAATCCATTATTCCTGCCTTGTGAAGATCTTCAAGCATTATCACCCCTGTTACTACCTTATTATCACAGGTGAAATGCAAACTTGCTGTTAGTATGTTTTCTATCTTCATTCTCCCCTCTGATTTTATTAACATCAAGCGTCTGCCTATCCCATAAATATCCGCTCCGCTTGCCGCAAGCTTCGAAGCTGTTTCAAAAGTCTGTGAATTTGTATCTGACGTTCGGAAACAGAGAGTATCTGTTACAAGACCTGCATACATAAAATCAGCCATTTCTTTTGTTAGCTTAACATTCATCTCTACTATGAGTTTATATATTATCTCACTGCACGCTCCACAATCCTCTTCTATGTATTTATAATCTGCATTTACTGTATTATTTCTATGATGGTCTATACAGAATGTAAAATGTGTTTTCTCAAACTCTCCCGCCCTATCAGGTGTTGATGTATCTACAAGTACATATATCGGATCTGTTAATGTATCTTGAATTACTCTATCAGTCATATCCAAATATGCAGGTGGTATATCGTAGGTTCCTTTTACACTTACTTTCTTTCCTAATTCTTTTAACGCAAGCGATAACGCATATGCAGAACCTATACAATCACCGTCCGGACGCACATGGTATATTATACAGAACTCAGGATAATTTACGATCCTAGCTGCCATTTCTTTTATCGATATTTCCATATTCTTCCCCCTGTTGTTTCATAATAAATCATCTGATATATACGCAAAAAGCTATGTTACCATCTGATAACATAGCTTTCTTTGGCGCGCTGTAAGGGACTCGAACCCCTGACCTACTGATTCGTAGTCAGTCACTCTATCCAGCTGAGCTAACAGCGCTTTTATTTATCACCTCATCGGTGCTTATATATATTATCACACTTTTTAGAAAAATGCAAGTGTTTTTTCAAATTTTTTTAATTCCGGTACAAAAATAATTATATTACACATAAATCATATCACATTAATAAACTTTTTAAACTATTACAAATATTTCTTGTTTCTAATACAGCAACAAATGCCGCAGTCTGCATTTAACTGTGGCATTTGTGTTTGCTATGAGATCATGAATTTATTTTATAAGATATATTCTCCCGTCCTACCTGTATTCTTCATTTTAATAGTATATCTGAGAATAACTAAGCAATCTGCACCCGTTATCTTGCCGTCATTGTTTACATCTGCTGCGGCAAGAGCGTTGTCATCAAGCTTTGCAAGCGATATCGTATATCTTTGCAGTATCAGAGAATCCTGTGCTGTGATTTTTCCGTCACCGTTGATATCACCGTACATGCGCTTTGGCGTATCATCTGTGTTTTTCTGGGTGTCGGTTTCTGTATCTGTTTGTGTTGTTGTATCTGTGTTTGGTTCTGTATCTGTCTGTGTTGTTGTATCTGTGTTCGGTTCTGTATCTGTCTGTGTTGTTGTATCCGTGTTCGGCTCTGTATCTGTCTGTGTTGTTGTATCCGTGTTCAGCTCTGTATCTGTCTGTGTTGTTGTATCCGTGCTCGGCTCTGTATCTGTCTGTGTTGTTGTATCTGTGTTCGGTTCTGTATCTGTCTGTATTGTTGTATCCGTGTTTGATTCTGTATCTGTCTGTGTTGTTGTATCTGTGTTCGGTTCTGTATCTGTCTGTGTTGTTGTATCCGTGTTTGATTCTGTATCTGTCTGTGTTGTTGTATCCGTGTTCGGTTCTGTATCTGTCTGTGTTGTTGTATCCGTGTTCAATTCTGTATCAGTATTATCAACAACGGCCTCAGCCAGAATTGTAACTGTAACTTCTCCTGTTATTTTTGTCAGTCGGTAGATATTCACCGTTCCAAGATTTTCGGGGGTTTTCAAATTCATAAAATTACCGTCTGCGGATATTTTAGTTAGCTTATATCCCTCATGAGGTTCTACCGAAAAGCTTACCTGTCCGTTGCCTGTTGAATCTTTAGCACCTGTTTCGCTGTTTCTTGAATATGCCTCTGTTACGTTCTCTTCATCTGCTTTTGTATAATCCTGAGTATAATACACATTTACAGAAACATTCTCTGCATCAAATGTTACCTTGTATCCCTTATCCTCTGTATCTTTTGCAGTATCAGTCAAAGTATCTGAGGTTTCTTCAATCTTTTCTGTTATTACAGTAACAGTAACCTCTCCTGTTATCTTTGTCAATCGGTAAATATTCTCCGTTCCAAGATCTTCGGGAGTTTTCAAATTCTTAAAACTACCGTCTGAGGATATTTTAGTTAGCTTATATCCCTCATGCGGTTCTACCGAAAAGCTTACCTGTCCGTTGCCTGTTGAATCTTTAGCACCTGTTTCGCTGTTTCTTGAATATGCCTCTGTTACGTTTTCTTCATCTGATTTTGTGTAATCCTGAGTATAATATACATTTACATATGCATTCTCTGCATTGAATGTTACCTTATATCCGTTATCCTCAGTATCTGTTGTTGTGTCTGTCGAAATGTCTGAGGTTTTTTCGATCTTTTCTGTTGTAACCGTTACAGTTACTTCTCCTGTAATCTTGGTAAGACGATATATATTATCGGTTCCTATTTCTTCGGGAGTTTTAAGATTCTTATAACTGCCCTCCGCCGATACCTTTGTTACTTTATAGCCGTCCTGCGGTATTACTGCAAAGTTTACCTGTCCATCACCTGATCTGTCTTCTTTACCACTCTCTGAATTTCTTGAGTATGCTACCGTAACATTCTCTGCATCAGCTTTCGTATAATCCTGTGTGTAGTAAACATTGATCTTTGTGTTTTCCACACTAAACTTTACCTCAAAACCCTCTTCGTCCGTATCGTCTGTATGATCTGTGCTTGTGTCGGTAGCAACTTCTGTTTCGGTATCGGTATCTGTATCGTCATCTTCCTGCACCAAATTCCATCCGCCATATAGTGTAAACGATGATGTTACTTTACTTGAATAATCATAAGATGTACTACACTCTTTATCTGCATACCATCCTGTAAACGTGTATCCGTCCGCTGTCAAATCGTTTGGTCTTGTTACAAAACCTCCGTAGCTTACAGTCTGACTTGATGGCGCTGTACCGTGCCCGTTAGCGTCAAATGTTACTGTACATACAGATGATGTGCCTGATGTAATATTATAGCTTGATGTAGTGTTGGGTGAAGAATAGAGTATCCAATTCACATATTTTGGTGTTTTTGATGAGAATACCACATTATTTGAAGCGTCTGTAACATTAATTATACTATTCGCATAAAAACCTGTATTTTTTGATGTAATATAACTCTGACTGCCGTTAGTCGGGTAACCGTCATTCATTTGATTTCCGCCCGCCGCAAAAACAGTTGCACCATTAATGTAGCATGTTCCGTCACAATCAAGAGGTGAATTATCATGTCCCGCCTCCTGGCCCCATACGATTATATTTCCACCCTCAAGATTCAAATTTCCGTTTGAATCCAGTCCGTCACCGTTTGAGTTCACATAAACATTTCCGCCGTATATATTTATACTGTAATCAGCATTTCCGTTTCCGCCATTACCAGGATTAAATCCTCCGTTGTTATCACCCGGACGCGGTCTGTTTCCTCCGGGACCAAAGTTACCGCCCCCTGGGCCTCCTCCCGGGTTAAAATTATCATTTCCGCTGTTACCGCCTGCTGCATTTATGCCGTCATCGCTTGCAGTAACATTATATGTACCGGAATATATATATATATTACCGGCTTCAAGTCCTTCATAACTTGAGATAACATTGATAACAATAACACCGTCATCGCCGCCCTGCTCTCCTAATGTCAGAGATGTGTCTGCATGTACTCCGTCATCACCTGTGTATATATCAAACATTCCGCCTAATATATTAATATATCCGTCCGAATGAACAGCATCGTCAGCCGTATTCATATTAAATGTACCGCCGTAAATGTTTATTGTATTTGTTGATTCGGTTGTATTTTCTGTTGTTTCTGTATTTGAATCTGTATCAGCATTAAATGACGCTTTTATTCCCTTACAACTCATTGTATCTTTATTAAAGGTTTTATCATCATAACCGCTGCCTGTTTTTATTATAAAATTACCGCCGTATATGTTGATATCCTGAGCCGCTTGTATTCCGTCGCTTGACGCACATATTGTAATATCTCCGCCGTTTATCGTTATACATCCCTTACAGCCTGCGTCTGCATTTACTGCATCCGGATCTGATCGTACAGCGTCACCGCCGTTTGCCGAAATATCAAGAGTACCTGATTCTATTATCAATTCATTATCACAGGAAAGTCCGTTCTTTGCAGACTGTACATTTAGAGTTAACTTCTCAACTGTAAGCGTACCGTATTCGCCTACCTTTACTGCGTTTTTTGATTCACAGTTAACATTTAGCGTTCCTTTGCCTGTCAGAATAATACTTGAATTTGACTTTCCCTTGATTACCGCTGATTCTGCATATTCGGCGTTTGTACCGTCACCGCCGTCCTCTGTCGAACCGTATGTATCTGCATTATTAAATGCAGTGTCTGACAATGTAGATGTCGTTCCTGCAAGTGCTTTTATATATACCTTTGAAGTTGACTCTTTCTTTACTGTTATTGGTGCTGTTATTGCACTCTTTAAATCAAGACCTGCTAGAAGTATATATGCATTACTCTCTGCCGCCTTGTTTACTGTAATACTCATATTTTCTGAGTTGCCGCCAAACACATATATTCCGCCAGCTTTTTTGATATTGATATTTGCTACTGCACCATCATCTGATTTAGTGTAAGTAATTGTGCCGTCTGTACTCTGAGTTTTGTTTAATGTATGTTCGTTGGCGTCATTTGAAAGAATACCATAAACCTCATAGTTTGTATCCTTTCCCTCATATACCGTAACCCTATCATTATCCAGGATAAACGTGGTGTATCCCAACGGAACTTCAAAATCTATTCCGTTTACTGTTACGGTTATTGTACCTACTGCACCTTCCTTTGCTGTTACAGTAACTGTGTTTCCTGTGAACTCAGCAGACGCAAGCTTTGCATTGCTTACCTGTAAGCTTCTTACATTATCCTGCATTGTTATCACTG
>ONAH01000003.1 GCA_900315715.1 uncultured Eubacteriales bacterium | reverse complement strand
ATGATGTTGTTGATAAGACGAGTAACAAGCTTTGAGTTGTAGATAGGATCTGCTAAAACATCTCTCTTAGCGATTGAACCTCTTCTTGGCATCTTAACTTCCCTCCTTCATAATTTATAATGATCTCATAGGTACTCGAAAGTGACAAACTCCCGTGACCAATACAGAGGCGAATATATATTAAACGCTCCGTATTGAGCAGCATACTCTCTTAAAAAACAGTTTTTAAGAATTTGTCTTTCCTTTACTTACCTGCCTTTGGACGCTTAGCGCCGTACTTTGAACGTGCCTGCATACGCTTTGCAACACCCTGTGCGTCAAGTGTACCTCTGATGATGTGGTAACGTACACCAGGGAGGTCCTTTACACGTCCTCCTCTTATGAGAACTACGCTGTGCTCCTGCAGGTTATGACCAACACCCGGGATATACGATGATACTTCTATTCCGTTTGAAAGTCTTACTCTGGCGATCTTTCTGAGAGCTGAGTTAGGCTTCTTTGGTGTAGCAGTCTTTACAGCTGTACATACGCCTCTCTTCTGTGGTGAACTCTGATCGATAGCTCTGCGCTTCTTTGAGTTCCAGCCCTTTAAGAGAGCAGGTGCCTTTGCCTTCTTCTCAGATACTTCTCTGCCCTTTCTAACAAGTTGGTTAAAGGTTGGCATTTCTCGCATTACTCCTTTCCTTATAATTATGGGTATAGGATATACTTTCCCCACATTTATTTATTGTACAATATCGTAATTTAAAAGTCAATAATTATTTTTCGTTTAAAACTAATTTTTTTATTTTTCTCTATTATTGTCAATATCAACGTTTTTTTATATGATTTTTGGTATAATTTTACCCTAATCAAACAAATTTTACCCCGTCCGTATCATTCGACTTCACTCTAAACGTTATTTCTCTAAATCTTTCGGACAATTTTTCTGCAAGGGGTTTTATCACTACATTCTCCGAACCAAAATGACCTAATATATATGCTGATATCTGATTTTCATTTGCAAAAACAATCTCATGATGCTTTAACTCTCCGGTCACAAAAGCATCGCACCCATCTGCCTTTGCAGTAAATATTTCTTCTCCGCCTGCACCTGAACAAAATCCTACTTTTTTTATCATTTTACCGCTGTCTGTATAGGCTATACTGTCAAGTCCGACACTTTTCTTTACAGACAAGGCAAACTCCCGGGCTGTCATCTCATTTTCTGTTTCAGCGGTAAACAAAAGCTCTCCTTTTTCGCTTACCATACAGTTTTTCAATCCTATTGCCGCTGCAAGGGTTGTGTTTACTCCAAACTCTGATGATTTATCAAGATTTGTATGTGCGCAAATTGCGGAAATTCCGCTTTGCACAAGGTCATATACCGCTGTCCCTTTCAATACACTGTGTATTGGTCTGAATATTACAGGGTGGTGACTTATTATAAGCTGAGCGTTCATTTTTTCGGCTTCCCTCACAACAGCCCTTGTTATATCCAGTGCAAGAAGTACCTGTGTAACATTCTGGTTCGGATCGCCTGCAAGTATGCCGACATTGTCGTAACTTTCTGCCGTATCAAACGGTGCAAAACTGTCTATATAATCATATATATCCTTAACGGTTGTCATCTTCATCAACTCCGAACTTATTTCTTAATTCATCAATTATTTTTTCTTCGGCAATATTCTTCTCACCACAATGACGCTTTCCCTCTGCCTTGTAATTTAGTTTTTTTATTACTTGTTTAATATACGGCTTTACATAAGGATCTTTTTCTTCAAGCTTTCCGCAATAATAATAACTTTCCGGATAATTTCTCTCTTCTGCGTCATAGACCGCAAGCATTACAGAATAATTCTTACCGCCGTAAGTGCATGCTTTCTCCTCAACAATATCAAAGCCATTCCTGCACAGATACTCTCTCAACACAAAAGCTTTTGTCATCGGCTGCATAATCAGGTGTTTGTCGTGGTTTTTAAGCCACTCTGTTCGGGCAATAATATTCACTATTAGCTCTCCGCCCATTCCTGCAAGCACAATATCGTCCGCTTCATTTTCTTTTATTTCATCAAGTCCGTCGCTAAGTCGTGTCTTTACTACATCAGAACAACCGTATTTTTCGATGTTATCGGCACCGCTTTGCAAAGGCATTGGACGAATATCACATGCCAAAGCAGATTTTATTTTGCTCTTCAGCGCAAGCCACACCGGTAAATACGCATGATCTGTACCTATATCTGCAAGGGTTGTATCGTTTCGTACATAATCCGCACAGAGTTTTAGCCTGCTGTCAAGCTCAAAAAGCTTACTCATGTTACTCATCTCCGTAATTTCTTCCGCCAGAGGCATATTCTCCTGTATCAACATCTATAACAAGTCTTATCGGCTGAATAAGTGAATCCTCATATCTGCATTTCCACTGTACCTCTCTGCTCATTTTCCCATCCTTAATGCCGTCTGCATAATCGTTGTTTTTTATCGGGCAATCGTTCTCAAAAATATATGAAAGCATATTATATGCGTGGTTAACCACGAAATCAGGGTTGATACCGTGAAAATGATACTGCAAATCGGGCAGCAAAAGCGTACTCATTCCCAGCGTGTCAACTATCATATCGCCATTGGTATCACTTATATTAAAAAACCTGACGTTGACGGCAAAGTATATGAACTTATCTTCATCAGGTATAGTGCAGTCTACTATGTTTTCCCTTGTAAACATTTTTCCGGAATTTTCAAAAATAACCGCCTCACATTCGGGAAACATCTCCATAAGTGCGTACAGATATTTAATAAGCATATCGGCACGCTCTTTGTAATTCATACCTCCCGCTAGCATATCAACAGCTATAATACGATATTTACAATCTGAGAATATTTCCTCACTCTCCTTGCAATCCCAGAACTGGCTTCTCTTAATCTCATATGCTTCGTAAGGCTCATCGGTACATTCCGTTATCATAAGCAAAGGAGGTACTTTTCCGTCCTTGTACTGTACCTCATATTCCTTTGCCGCAAAACCTAGTATATTTTTTTCCTTTGAGGTAGCCTCTGTCTGTCCGATGTGTTTTGTCATTATTTTCAGAGCCTCTGCACTGTCGGGTAAGTCACGGTATTCTCTGAAAAACAAATTCATTATAAATGGGCCTCCCGGTCTATCGCCCTGCTCAAAGCGGTCCTGCTCTAAAGTATTTTCGTTCATAATTCAACCCCCTTATTTTATATTGGTCGGCTGTATTCTGTGAAATTCACTTGCGGACGTTCGGGATCATACTGTACTTCTATCTTTTTTTCTTCCTTTATGCTGTCTTTTTTCTCATACACATAAAACTCTCCGTTGAACCCGTCGCCTAATCCTTCTGCTGCAAATGTATATATTACTTTGTAACGCTTTTTTTCAATCGGTTTCGGTGGCGCATCTGATTCTTTTTCAACAGCATACTTTTCAAGTTCTGTTAACATAGAATTTTTCTTTTTTTTCTTATCGTCACCTGTAAACATATATTCAACCTTAGCCTGCTTTACATATGGCTCTATAAAAAATGTTTCTTCTTCTATCATCGTAATTTTACCCATGGCAGTTTTATACTTATCAAAGGTTTTGATTTTTCTCATAGGTTTATTGCCGCTTTTTCCTACAAAATAAAATGAGCATATCAAAGCAACTATTACTCCTACAAAAATCACTATCATAAGTATCGACATTAGATTATATGTACTTGCGGCTTTTTCAACCTTCTCTAAATAGTCGCTGTCAGACTGCATAAGATAATCAATCATAGCTTCACACCTCTTGGTTTTTCATATATTTATTATACAAATCAGAAATATTTCTGTCAATCATAATCTATACAATAATTTTTCTGAAAAAATTTTTAAAAGTATATTGACAAACAAGCGAATAACTAATAATATGTGTATAGTGTTAAGCACAGATAAAAAAATAATTATACCTATTTCAGGAGGAATTGTTATGGTATTCGAAAAACTCAGAACTATTCTTGCAGAACAGTTTGGTACAGACGAAAAGGAAATTACACTCGATACTGATCTTGCAGATGATCTCGGTGCAGATTCTCTCGATATGGCTGACCTTCTTATGGCTATTGAGGATGAATTCGAAGTGGAAGTTCCAGACGAGGTTGTTGCTAACGTTAAAACTGTTTCTGACATCGTTGCATACATCGAAGATAACGAATAATTACGGATAATTTCGCCCGCATTCTCTTGCGGGCATTATTTTTTTGAAATTTCCCGAAAAAGGTTGAATTATTTTTTGATTTTGTTTATAATTTAAAGATGTATGAAAGAATTATACGGAGGAACAAATTATGGCACAAAATAAAAAAATGGTCGAAGCTATCACCTCTCGTGACGACGATTTTGCGAAGTGGTACACCGACATAGTTAAAAAAGCTGAATTATGCGATTATTCAGGCGTTAAGGGCTGCATGATCTTCAGACCTTACGGCTACGCTATCTGGGAAAATATCCAGGCTGACCTTGACAGGCGCTTCAAGGAAACTGGACACGAAAACGTTTATATGCCTATGCTTATCCCCGAAAGCCTTCTCCAGAAAGAGAAAGATCATGTTGAAGGTTTCGCTCCTGAGGTTGCATGGGTTACACACGGCGGCAGCGAAAAACTTGCAGAAAGACTCTGCGTTCGTCCTACCTCCGAAACGCTTTTCTGCGAACATTACAAAAACATTATCAACTCTTACAGAGATCTTCCTAAACTGTACAACCAGTGGTGCAGCGTTATGCGTTGGGAAAAAACTACCCGCCCGTTCCTGAGAACCTCTGAGTTCCTGTGGCAGGAAGGTCACACAATGCACGAAACAGCTCAAGAAGCTAAGGAAGAAACCCTCCGTATGCTTAAAGTATATGAGGATTTTTACAGAGAAACTCTTGCTATTCCGGCAGTTGTCGGCAAAAAAACACGCAAGGAAACTTTTGCAGGCGCTGAGGCTACCTACACTATCGAACCAATGATGCACAACGGCGTTGCACTTCAGGGCGGTACATCTCATTACTTTGGTGACGGCTTTGCAAAAGCTTTTGACATAACATTTACCGGTAGGGACAACAAGCTGCAATATCCTCATCAGACATCATGGGGCGTTTCTACAAGAATGATCGGAGCTATCATCATGGTACACGGCGACGACGACGGTCTTGTACTTCCACCGAAGATTTCTCCTATTCAGGTTGCTGTTATCCCTGTTGCTCAGCATAAAGAGGGCGTACTCGAAAAAGCTGACGAACTCAGAGTAAGACTTACTAAGCAGTTCAGAGTTAAACTTGACGATTCCGACAACAGCCCGGGCTGGAAATTCTCTCAGTACGAAATGAAAGGTGTTCCTGTTCGTGTTGAAATCGGCCCTAAGGATATTGAGAAAAATCAGTGCGTTATCGTTAGACGTGACAACAGAGAAAAAATGTTTGCTTCACTTGATAATATTGAGCAGGCTGTTGCACAGGCTCTTGAACAGGTTCATCAGGCTATGTATGACAAGGCTCTTGCTAACATGAAGGAAAAAACATTTACTGCTACTACTTTCGAAGAGTTTGTCGATACAGCAAAGAATAAGCCCGGATTTATTAAGGCTATGTGGTGCGGCGACGTTGAGTGCGAAGATAAGATAAAAGATGTCACAGGCGGCGTAAAGTCAAGATGTATTCCTTTTGAGGAGGAACACCTCTCAGATGTTTGCGTATGCTGCGGCAAACCTGCTAAACACCAGGTATTCTGGGGCAAGCAGTACTAATTTCGGAAGCTACGACGGGCATTTCGCAATCATAGTTTTACTAATCCCTTTTACGACAATATGTAGGGTGCAGCCTGTTGATTTGTTATTACAAAAATCAATTTGCGAATTACCTGTCGCTGTTTGGCGACCGAATACTATTTTAAAGAGGTGATATAATGCCTATTAAAATTCCAAGTGACTTGCCCGCTGCAAAAATTCTTGAACAAGAAAACGTTTTCGTTATGACAAACGAACGTGCAAACACACAGGATATCCGTCCGCTTAAAATACTAATTTTAAACCTTATGCCAACAAAGATAGTAACGGAAACTCAGCTTCTCAGACTTCTTGGTAACAGTCCTCTTCAGGTTGATATAGAATTCTTGCAAATGGCATCACACGTTTCAAAGAATACTCCGCAGGATCATCTCATGTCCTTTTACAACGTTTTTGACGATATTAAGCATAATTTCTATGACGGTATGATAATCACCGGTGCACCTGTCGAACTGCTCAATTTCAGCCAGGTCGATTACTGGGACGAACTATGCACTATCATGAAGTGGAGTAAACGAAATGTTTGTTCAACACTTCACATTTGTTGGGGCGCTCAAGCCGGTCTTTTCTATCATTACGGTGTTCCTAAATACACATTTGACGAAAAGCTGTCTGGTGTGTATTCTCACCGTGTACTTAATTCAATGCACCCTCTCATGCGTGGTATTGATGATGTTTTTTATCTTCCTCATTCGAGAAACACCGGTGTAAGAACTTCTGATATTCAAAAGCACAGTAGGCTTGAAATACTTTCGATGTCCGACGAGGCGGGTGCATCTATTATTGCTGACAAAAAGGGTAGACAGTTTTTTATTCTAGGACACCCGGAATATGACCGTGAAACTCTGAAAAATGAGTTTTTCAGAGATCTTAACAAAGGTATTGATCCCAAAATACCGAAAAATTATTTTCCCGAAAACAACACAGACAAAATGCCTATAATGAAATGGAAAAGCTATGCTAATCTTTTGTTCATCAACTGGCTAAACTACTTTGTCTATCAAAACACACCTTATAATCTTTCCGAAATTGCTACAAGATCGGATCAGATTTGATAAAAAAATACAACATGCCCGATGCAGGTTAAGAGTACTGCTTTCGGGCTTGTTTTTTATTATTAATTTACATATTGCAGCGTGCCTCTGTACGCTCCAGCATTATCGGCTTAAAAATATCATTTATACACATCTAAACTGTCATCTTCATCAAAAAATTCGAATTGTTTATAGCTAAAAATTCATTGATCTTTAAACCATACAATAAATACTTCTTAAACATTTGATCGTTTCCATTCAGTCACTATTCGTCCTCAAAATACTATCTACAAATACAACAGCACCCCCGACCATATAATCGGAGGTGCTGCGTTTTATAAATGTAATTAATTTTATTACAATGCTTTTTTGATTGCAGCCATAAGCTCTTCGTATGTTTCATATGCTGCAAGATCCGGGTTTTCTGCCTTGATCTTATCGTTGCTCTTAAACAGGAAACCTGCCTTACTTGCTCTGATCATACCAAGGTCGTTGTAGCTGTCGCCGCTTGCAATTGTCTCAAAACCGATTGACTGCAATGCTTTTACTGTTGTGTACTTCGATTTCTCTACACGCATTTTATAGCCTGTAACTTCACCGCTCTCTGATACTTCAAGACTGTTACAGAAAATTGTCGGATAACCCAGCTTCTTCATAAGAGGTTGTGCAAACTGTGTAAATGTATCGCTGATAATGATAACCTGACAAAGTGTTCTCAGTTCATCAAGAAACTCCTTTGCACCCTCCATTGGTTCAATATTTGCGATAACGTCCTGTATCTCCTTTAGTCCTAAACCATGCTCCTTGAGAATGTTAAGTCTGTACTGCATCAGCTTATCGTAATCAGGCTCGTCACGAGTTGTTTTCTTAAGCTCCGGTATGCCGCTTGCTTCTGCAAATGCAACCCAGATCTCCGGAACAAGTACGCCCTCTAAATCAAGACATGTAATAACCATAAATAATACTTCCTTTCAACCTATACACATTTAATGCCGTCATTGACTTTATTATTATATCATCAGTTTGATGATTAGTCAATCACTTTATTACACTAACCTTTTAAACGATTTAAGTTAAATCAGAGTATTCGGATAGTATACTCTTTTCCGGATTTTTTATTCTTTAGATTGAAAAGTACATAAAACAGGACATTAAATGTGATATAATAATAATGTAAATAATTATATTGTATTCTTTCCGATATATAATTGTTACCGTTTGACGGATCAAATTCATATTATAACAAGGACTTATTTTATTGATAGTATTTTATATACTTTAAGCTCTGTGAGATATTTACTATTTTTTATTGCTTTTTATAACAATTTGTATTAAAATAATACTATAATTTAATACTAAACAGGAGGTAAAATATGAAACTTATTCACCTATCTGATCTTCACATCGGCAAAAAAATTTACGGTTACTCTATGCTTGAAGATCAGAAACACATCTTAAACCAGATACTCAATATTATCAAAGACGTTAATCCTGACGGTATCATTATCGCAGGAGATGTTTATGACAAAAGCGTTCCACCGTCTGAGGCTGTTACGGAATTTGACGACTTTCTTTACATGCTTTCCAAATTCGATAAACCTGTTTTCATTATTAGCGGTAATCACGACTCTGCAGAGAGGTTAGCGTTTGGTGCAAGAATTATGAGTGACAAGAAAATTTACTTCTCCCCCGTCTATACAGGTAACATTTCACCGATTGAATGTAAGGACGAATACGGCAGTGTGTTCTTCTATCTCCTTCCCTTCATCAAACCTAATGACGTTAAAAAAAGGTTTCCTGATGCCCAACTTAACGGCTCAAACTACTCTGATGCAGTTCGGTTTGCTGTTGAACAGATGAATATTGATCCCTCAAAGAGAAACGTTCTTGTTACACACCAATTTGTTAAAGGTGCAAGTAAATCAGACTCTGAAGAACCTTGTTCTGTCGGTGGAACTGACGAAGTTGCAGCCGATATTTTTGATATCTTCGACTACACCGCACTGGGACATATTCACCGTCCTCAGAATATAGGTAAATCTAATCTGCGTTACTGCGGTACACCTTTAAAATACTCTTTTTCTGAGGAAAATCAAAATAAATCTGTTACGGTTGTCGATATAAGAGAAAAGGGTGTTGCAGATGTTTCTACAATAGACCTTTATCCCCTCAGAGATATGAGAACGGTTGAGGGTGAATTTGAGAACATCCGCAATAGCTCCAACTATACAGAGGATTATGTAAAAGTTATTCTTACCAACAGTGAGCCCGTTCATGATGCCCTGCAATGTCTCAGACCGACTTACCCTAACATTATGATTCTTAAAAACGGAACTTATTCGGCTGAGTACGCTCTCGATACATTTGAAGATGACGAAAAGAATAATAGATCTCCTCTTGATATTGTATCGGAATTTCTTATTGACAGAGGTGTTGAGATTACTGATATGAGAAAAAAGTATTTAGAGAAAATTATTAGCGAAATATGGGAGGGTAACAATGAGACCGATTAATCTAACAATTTCAGCTTTCGGTCCGTATAAGGATAAAGTAGTTATCCCTATGCACCAGCTTGGAACACAGGGACTATACGTTATTACGGGTGATACCGGTGCCGGAAAAACTACTATTTTCGACGCCATTACTTTCGCTCTCTACGGAGAAACAAGCGGCAGTTCCGATAAGAAAAGTAACAACAGAACCGGCTCAATGCTTCGTTCAAAATATGCAGATAAATCTGTCGAAACGTATGTGGAACTTGAGTTCTTATACAGGGGTACTCTATATAAGATAAAAAGAAGCCCTACATACTCTGTTCCAGACAGAAAAACTGACCACAATGCAAAAGCCTGCCTCTCCTTCCCGGGTACTGATAAACCCGACATCACTAAGATAATAGAAGTTAATCAAGCAATCACTGAAATCATGGGTGTTAATAAAGACCAATTCTGCCAAATCGCCATGATTGCACAAGGCGAATTTATGAAACTTCTTAAAGCAGATACCAATAACAGACAGGAAATATACAGACATATATTTAAAACAGAAAGATACGAAAAACTTGAAGAGCGTGTAAAAAATGACTTTAGCAAAGCATCTGATAATCTTAATGAACAGAAGTCAAAGATTACTACCACTCTTTCCGAATTATCAGCTCCCGAAAACTATGAACACCCTGAATTGCTTGATAGAATAAAAACAGACACAAGTAATACACAGGAAAGCATTTCTGTTTGCAGTGAACTAATCAAACTCGATAAAACACTTTACGACGAACTCAAAAAAGAGATTACTGTAATCGAACAAAAAATTTCAGATCAAAGCACCGTTATTCAGAAAGCAAAAAATGCTGCCGAAATAAAGGACAAGCTTGAAAAATGCCGTATTACTCTCTCTGAAAAAGAACTTAAGCGTGAGGCTAAACAAACGGAACTTGACCAAGCACTTACCCAGCAGGAGTATTTTGGCGAACTTCAAAACGATACTAACCGTATAAAAGACAGCCTTCCTGATTATGATAAGATGATCGTTTATTCCGACACCACACAAAAACTTAATGCCGAAATTATCTCATTCAATGCTCAGAAGGAAACACTTTTAACAAAACTATCGCAAGATAGTGATACACTCAAACAAAAAGAATCTCTGGTTCAGGACAGTTCCCTTTGCGGGCTTGACGGTAAACTTACAGAACATAACTTTAAATATACTTCGCTTAACGATGAACACAATAAACTAATCGAATTGCAAAATAGCAGCAAAGCTCTTGCCAATGCATATCAGATACTTGAACATGACAAGACTAAGTTTTTGTCCGAAATAAAAACATGTATAGACGCAAAGGCTGAGTATGCAGGATTATTTGCAGGATTTATCGAATATCAGAAAAAACTGTATGATCTTAATGTACAACAAACTTCTGAGAAAAAAATCCATCTGAAAGAAAAACAAGCTCAGCTTGAACTTCTTAATGATATTCCGCAAAAGCTTATCATCATTCAGAATGCAAAAAGAGAACTTGATGCAAAGAAAGAATTATTCAAGGAACTTAAACAAACTAAATCTGAACTCGATACCATAAAATCAGAAGTTTTAAAAGCAGAAGAAAAGCTTTCACAAGCCGAAGATTATGCTGCACTTACAAGAGAAAGATATGCACAAGCATATAGTCTATTTCTTAATAATCAAGCCGGAATACTCGCTCAAACACTAAAACCGAATACCCCTTGCCCGGTTTGCGGTTCCCTTATTCACCCTTGTGTCGCCCTCCTGCATGATCAAACCCTTGATAAGGACAGTTTGGATAATCTCAAAGAAACAGCAGACAAAGCTTCCGATTTGCGAACACATCTTGAAAAAACAAAAGCTAAGTTCGAAACAAAGTATGATGAGAAGCTATCTTTGTTAAACGAAAAAGCAAAATCCTTGTTTGGTGAGGAATACTCATTCGACTGCTTTGACACCATCGTTAATCAAAGTGAAAATGCTCTTGACGCTGATATCAATAACATAAAAATACAGCTTGTTGATACTCAAGAAAAATCCAGTTTTAGAGATTGCCTAATAATAGAAATCAAAAAAGATGAGAAAATAATCAATGCTGATGATGAGCAAAATATTAGATTTTCAAACACTATCGCAGCTAATGAAGTTCGTTTGAATAATATCGTAAACTCTTACCAGACATTTCTCTGCGATACAACCTCATATTACTGCTCTCAGCTTGATTTACACTTTGAGGCAGAAGACCGCTACACCGTAATATACACAGAAAAAGAACCCTCCTCCCTCAAAGCAGATAGTCTTGAAAAATCATTAAAACAACTCTTTGAAAACACCATCAATCAGCGTAGTAATGTACAAAAACTTAATGCTGCATTCGAAAAGAGCGGAACGGAAAAACTTGGTGATGGCTTTAATACACAAAATGCTGATCAACTAATCGCTAACAAACTGCTTCTCATCGAACAGTCTATCAAAGAAGAATATTGCGCTATTCAAAACATCAACAGTGAAATCAACAGAAAACAGCAGCTTGATAAAGATATCATTGATCTTAGAAATGCACTCAACAAATATAATACTGACATTCATAATATTGAAAAAGCACTAACAAAGAACAAATCTGACAAGGAACACTGCGAAAATGAGTATAATGCTCTCAAGTCCAAGCTAAAATACGAAACCAAGCAACAGGCTGAAAGTGTTATTATAAGCTCTGAGAAACTTATTTTAGAATACAACAAGTCACTTAAGGAACTTAATGACAGCTTTATCGAATTAAAAGAAGAAATTAGCGGAATAAAAGGTACTATTTCTCAACTCGAAGATAGTTTTGAAGAAACCGACATTCGCGACATCGACCAGGAAAACCTTAAACTCTCTATGCTCAAAAGTGAAAAAGATACATACAAACAAAAGTGTGAAGATGTACATTTTCGTATGTTAGGAAACATCAAAATCCTTGATAAACTGAAAAAAGAAACTGCTCAACTCGAAGTTTTCAAACAGGAATATAATATGATTTTTTCTCTTAATCAAGTTATTTCCGCAAAAACTGCAGAAAACTCAGAGTACGGCAAAGTCAAGCTTGAAACATACATACTGACACACTATTTCGACAAAATAATACGCCATGCCAACACAAGACTTCTCAGTATGACTAACGGACAATATGAACTGACACGCAGACGTACTACCAACAACAAACAATCTCTGACCGGACTTGATATTGATGTTATTGATCACTATAACGATACCGTCAGAGAGGTTGTATCACTGTCAGGCGGTGAATCTTTCAAAGCAAGTCTTGCTCTTGCACTTGGTTTGTCTGATGAAATACAGTCATCTCATGGAGGCATTTCTCTTGAAACTATGTTTGTAGATGAGGGCTTCGGTTCACTTGATGATGAGTCACTTCAAAGTGCACTCAGAATGCTTATGGACCTCACAAACAGTAGCTCAAACGGCAGACTGATTGGAATTATTTCGCACGTTGGTGAGCTTAAAAAGAAAATCGATAAGCAAATTGTAATTACTAAAGATAGAAATAACGGCAGTAATTTTGAAATTATCGGTTGCTAAGAAATCCACCTTTCTTATGGGGCATTGACTAAAAAATGAGCCAGCTTTTTGCTGACTCATTCTTTTTTATATTGCTGATACAAGTAAATTTCCCGTATCGGTCTTTACTTTATAAGAGTATTCTCCTCCGCCAACGATGTATGAATTCTTTTTCGTATCAATATATGTTGTCATACTGCCGTCTTTTGTGGAGAAATCCATTTTGTATCCTACTCCGCTTGCAATACCTATCTGAATATCGCCTTCAGACGAAGAAAACTCTGAATTTACTGCATATACATTTTCACAAGTAATTTTTCCGCTTTTAGATTTCACCTTAAGCTCTTCACAGTTAAGATTTTTTAGTACAACCTCTCCGTCTGTGTTTATATGAATACTTTTGAGGTTGTTTGCAATTACTCTTGGAATACGAATTTCAAGCTTTTTGTATGCGTCTGTTATCTTTACGTCTTTATCTCCTAAAAAGAAAAACGAAAACTCTGTTTCTTTATAGTCATATGATAACCGTTCGTCCTCTCTTAATTGACGTGTAGCCGCTTCTTCGACGTAATAACTGTCTCCGTCATAAGCAATTATCTCTACCCTTCCACCAAACCAATCTATATTCAAAGTGTTGATGTCATCAGGCGGATAATACTCTCCCATGGCGTAATAAAGCGACATATCAGTTGGATCGTAATTTGAAAGCTTTACAGAATCATCATATGCAGATCCTGTAAGCATTGTGCATAGACCATTCATCAGCATTATCAGTGAAATAAATATCACCGAAAAAACAGACAGTACAATACCACGAAGCTTCATAATTATGCTATTATTGTTCCGTCAACCAAGCCGCTGATACCTGCTGCATTTGCCTCATCTGTATCAATGTGCATAGCTGCTGCAAAGTCACTTCTTACTCTTACAACTACATCTGCGAAAATAGTCTTTCTGCCTGTGCCTGCATCTACCTCAACAGATACAATCTGCTTGTCCTTAAGTCCGAATGCCTCTGCCTCTGCCGGAGTAAAGTGAATGTGTCTCTTTGCAACGATAACTCCGCAGTCAACTTCTGCCTCTCCGCAAGGTCCGATTACCTTACATCCAGGTGTTCCTGCAATATCGCCGCTTTCTCTTATTGGCGGTACAAGTCCAAGTTTTCTTGCGTCTGTAAAAGATAACTCAACCTGAGTATCCTTTCTGAAAGGTCCTAAAATAGACATTACTAATTCACCCTTAGGGCCTACTACCTTTACCTTTTCTTCACAAGCAAACTGTCCGGGCTGAGAGAGATCCTTTTTGTTTGTGAGAGTTTTTCCCTCGCCGAAAAGTGTTGCAAACAATTCCTCTGTTACATGAATATGACGTGCAGAGGTTTCAACCATTACTTTCATTTTAAATCACCATTCCGTTTAAACTAATTTACCGATATACGGCTACTATTATTTTACATCATAATCATAATTTTTGCAATGTGTTTGATTAGATTTTTATTATAATTTTCCCTTTCTGTTGTAATCGGTTTTATTTTATGGTAAAATTTTTTTAGATTAATGAAAGAACGTGATTATTATGTACGATAACTGGGAAAATTTAAAAAATGCTTGCTACCAATGTGAAAAATGCGAACTTTGTTCAACAAGAACAAATCTTGTTTTTGGTGTCGGTAACCCTAATGCAGAGGTAATGTTTATCGGTGAAGGTCCCGGCGAACAGGAGGATCTCAAAGGCGAACCGTTTGTTGGACGCGGCGGACAGTTGCTTGACAAAATGCTTGCTGTGATTGACCTTGACAGAAACAAGAATATCTACATTGCTAATATGGTAAAATGCCGCCCTCCTAAAAATCGTGATCCTAAACCCGAAGAACAGGATCAATGCATTAATTGGCTTAGAAATCAAGTAAAACTCATTCACCCAAAAATCATTGTTTGTCTTGGCAGAATTTCCGCTATGCGTGTAATTAAACCTGACATTAAGATAACTCGTGAACACGGCATTTTCTTTGAACGCAAGGGAACTTTGCTTATGGCAACTCTCCATCCTGCCGCACTCCTAAGAAACCCCAACAATAAGCCTGCTGCTATGGAGGATTTCTTTAAGCTGCGTGACAAAATCGACGAAATCTGCGATCATACATACAACAACAAATAAGGAGGGTGGCATTATGGCTTTTATGGGAATGTTTATTATTTTTGTTATACTTGTATTACTATTCATAGCTTTTAACACAATGATAGTATCTTTTATACTTGCAATAGTATCAACAAATAAAAAGAAAAAAGTAAGTTCTGTTATCTTCTGGTCTATCGGTTCATTGTTACTTACGGGCTTTATTATTTTGGGAGTGCTTATATTCGGACCAAAATCAGTAGAAATTGAAACTCCTACAGGTCAATTTGCAAAAGTACCAAAAAAAGAAGCAAACGCTTATATGGAGGCAATCTCACAAGAAGATATTCAAACAACAAAGGCTAAAATGGATAGGTACCCCGAACTGATCTATTATACAGGATTTAACGGACAATCACCGTTGGATGAGGCAAGCAACACTCTTAACATTGAACTTGCAGAATGCGTAATAAATCACGGTGCAGTATATGACGATAAATTTATGCATAGAGAAAGCATTTATAATTACTCGCTTGAATATTTTTTTGCTACACAAACAACCGATGATTTGGTTTACCCGGGTATGAAAATTAACAGTATGGTAAGCTTTATGCTTGAAAACGGAGCCGGTGTAAACTTTGACAACACCAATCAACCAAACGCTCTCTTCAGTTCGGTTTGGTATATATGCAGAGACGGAGTAATTCAGGAAATGGATTTGACACTTCTGCAAATGCTTATTGACCACGGTGCAAACATTTCCGAACAAAATACTATTGGAGAATATCCAACGGACTTCTTGAAAATGGCGGCAGAGCAAAACAGCGTTCCACTTGATAGTGAAAATTACATAAAAGCTGAAAAACTACTTTCTAATAAGTAAAAATTCACCCCCCGAACAACCTTCGGGGGGTGAGTTTTATGTGTGCAATATAAAGGATTAGTCTTCTTTACGTCTGCGATAAGCAAATGCTACTACAAGCAATGCTGAAAGCATTATTGCAACATATGCAATTGTATTTGTGCTGTCACCGGTCTTTACAGGATTCTCTGTTCCACCTGATGGCTGAGGTACTGCTGTATAAGTTACCGGTGTACTGTTATTATTGTTAGTATTTGCGTTATTATTCTTTGTCGGAGTAGAATCGGAATCAGAATCTGTATTCTTATCTTTATCAACTTTACCGTCACGCATTTTTGTCGGATTGTCTGTTGGATCACTTGAAGTATCACTGTCAGTAGCTGTATCTGTATCTGTTTCTGTCTCTGTATCAGATTCTGTGTCAGTTTCTGTCTCAGT
>ONAH01000111.1 GCA_900315715.1 uncultured Eubacteriales bacterium | reverse complement strand
CATTAAGGTTTTAGGCTACGAGGTTTACCGCAATAACGAAAAGGTAGCAACAGTAACAAATGCTGCTTTCAATGACAGCAAGCTTTCACCCGATACTACATACGTGTATAAGGTGCGTGCATTTGATGAGATGAGAAATGTTTCTGAATATTCCGATCCTGTTTCCATTACAACATCAAGCGATACTAATGCACCCGAAATTCCGCGGTCAGTGAGAGTAAAATATAGAACTGCTCGTTCGATCACGATAAATTGGCTGCCATCCACTGACAATGTAGAGTGTACCGGATATAAGATTTTCAGAGATAATCAGGAGATAGCTACGGTATCTGAAAATGTCTACAAAGACAGTTCAATAGTTTTTGGTACAGAGTACAGTTATAAAGTTAAAGCAGTTGATGCAGCAGGAAATACCTCAGATTTCAGTGAATCTGTGTCTGCTCATGCTGTTAAACCTGTTATCACTTCGGTTACTCCCGCAGAATATACTGTTATAGGTTCAGGTCAGTCAGTAATAACTGTCAGATATCAGAACACAGGCAATAGTATAGATAATAAGGTTAAGTTTGAATACTCTTCCGACGGAGAAAGCTGGAAGACGATTTCTCAAAATCTTATAGGTCAGCAAACGTATTCCGGAACGGAGCTGTATTCGTCATATACATGGGATACTTCTAAGCTTACAAGCGGAGAATACACCGTTAAATGTACCTTGTATGATGCCGATGATTATGCGGTTGAGCGTGAGACCGTATATTATATTGATAACAGTGCGCCTGCTGTAGTAAGCAATGTTACGGCAACAACGCAAAACGCTGTGATAACCGTACAGTGGACCAGATCAAGCGATTCGGATTGTACATCGTACAACTTGTACAGAGCAGAAGGTACGGGAGAATATGTAAAGATCAAGAGTATAGACAGTGCGGACACGGTTGCGTATACAGATAAAGATGTTTCTGAAAACACATTATATTCCTATTATGTAACATCAGTTGACGCATTCGGTCACGAAAGCGCTCCGAGTACGGCATATTCTGTCACTTCTTCTAAAGATGAGGAAAAGCCATATATTACATCAATTCTTACTCCGAAACGAATCAACGCAACGGCTAAAGTGCAGATAGTGGCACATGATAATCTTGCTGTATCGCATATACAGCTCCAGTATTATGATGCCGAAAACTCGACATGGACAGACATAGGAACTTCTGATTGTGTGAACAATAAAGCAACGATCAGCTGGGATACCACATTGTTGGATGACGGAGTATATCAAACCCGAGCTTACGTATGGGATATTGCCGGCAATAAGAGTGTACAAGAATTTACGGAATCCTTTACAATTGATAATACGGGTCCGAGTAAAATTGTACTGTCTGAAACCACAGCGACTTCTTCAACAGTAAGTATTCGCTGGAACGATGTAACCGAAAATGATTTTGCATATTTCCAGGTAGAGCAAAAGATCGATAATGAGTTTGTAAGTGTGGGTACAGAGGACAATGTGTTAGGCATGCATATTAAAGGACTGAATCCTAATACAACGTATCAATTCAGAGTAGTTGGTTATGATAATCTGGGTAACCGAGGTATTCCGTCGGACGTAACGGAAATAACAACTACAGCCGATAATGTTAATCCGTACATAGACAACTTTGCTCCTGCACAATCCTATTTCAGAAACAAAATTAATCTTGCTATAACTGCAAAAGATAATTGTGCTGTTTCCGGTGTAAAGCTGTATTATTCTACCGATAAAGAAACTTGGCAGAAAATTACCGAGTTGACATCGGATAATAGTACAACAGAGCATACCTTCCAATATGAATTTAACGGCGAGAGTATGGATGAGGGGGTAGTATACTTCAAAGCAACTGCTGTTGATGGCGCCGGTAATGAAAGTGCGCCGATCATGGCAGCTCATTGTATTGACCGAACTGCTCCTCAGAAAATTACGGATCTGAGAGCTTCTGATGAAACAGGATATGTATCTCTAAATTGGACTGCTTTGGATAATGATATTGAGTATTTTGTTATTAGCCGTGCGGATGAAGATAATGGTATTTATTCCGATATCGAAACCAAATGGACAGCAAAAAACTATTATGACACGAATGTAGAATACGGTAAGGTTTATTCTTATCGTATCAAGGCAGTAGACGCTGCGGGCAATATAAGCGACCTGTCCAACGAAACGATAATTCAAGTTTCGGAAGATACTGCTGCTCCGGAGATCTTTGGAGTTACACCCAACACAGACAGCGTAGTAGGACAAAATACTAAAATAAGTGTTGTAGCGTACGATGCAAGACTTAACACAGTATATGTTGAGTATAAGAAAAAGAATACCTCTGATATTTGGTCAGAACTTGGCAGAAGGAACTCTATCAATGGATCATATGAAAAAGTAGAGTTTGATTGGAATACTGTCGGGTTAGCTGACGGAGAGTATGAATTCAGAGCATATGCGATCGATAAAAACAACAATACGAGTGACGCATATACTTTTGAATATGTTCTTGATAATACAGCACCGGCAAAGCCAAATTTGGAGCTTACAAGAGGTGATTATCAGATCCGATTAGATTGGAATCAGTCTAATGAAGATGATTTTTCTTATTATCTGATTTATCGAAAATCTGAGCCGGAACGAGATTTCAGCGTCATAAAGCAGACTGGTGTAAACAGTTATATTGATAAAGATGTCACACCGGGTGTATTCTACAGCTATAAGGTTGAGGCGTACGATAAATGTGGAAATAATACTGTAAGTGATATGAAATTGGGATATGCCGAAAATAACGATACAGAACCGCCTACGGCAGTTGTTCCTGATGAAATTATTGCAATTGTGGGTCAGGAGATAGTTCTTGACGGCACGGAATCTTATGATAATGTCAGAATCAAGAGCTTTTCTTGGAATATGGGCAACAATGAAACTGCGACAGGTGCAAGATCACGGTATACTTATAATACGGCAGGATCTTACACTGCGGAATTAACAGTTACAGATACCTCGGATAATACTAACAGTGCAGAGTTTACCATTACTGTTCTTGATCAGAGTAATGCCGGAGTAAAAACATTTAAACTTATCAATAAAAACAATGAACCAATTAGAAATGCGTATGTATATATGTATTCGGCAGATGGAGATAATAAAAACCTTCGCGCGGATTCCGAAGGCTTCATTACAGTAGCCGGAGAGTTCGGAGAACAGAAAATTGCCGTGTATAAGGAAGGCTATCTGCCTAAAGAACATATCTTTACTATTGAATCTGTTGCTAATCCGACTATAGATACAATTGTTCTTGATGAGGGAGAAGTTGTTGTAGGAGATTTTTCTGTTCACAGAATGACTTTGGAAGAAATGATTGAAGCCGGAATAGATATTTCATCTCCTGATAATTATAACAGTTTCTCATTTGAAATAGAATTAAAGTTTGAAGAAGCCAGTATCCCTACTATAGTCAAGTACATCAATGCCGGTGGAGGGTCTGGTGGTCATATCGTTAATATTGACGGAGGAAAAAGCAGTGTAATATATTCTCCAGGTGGAGGATCCTTGCAGATTCAAGCAATTGATTTGGGTAAATACTCCGAGGAGATTGAAGAGCCTATTTTTTATTATATTAGAAGACAGGAAAAAATCTCATGGATGAAAGAAATGTTTTGCGCCGAACTGGGTATATTTAATACGGCAGATCCCAAGTTTGTTCTGGACAATAGTTCTGCAACATTGTCTATCCCCAGCGGTTTATCTCTTGTTAATACAAGCAAGGGACAGTCCCTGACACAGTCTATGGGTTCTATCAAAGGCAAAGAAACAAAGTCGGTACAGTGGTATATCAGAGGCGATAAGAGAGGCGAGTATAACTTAACAGCTTCGTTCTTTGCGACTCTTATGCCGTTTAATGCTCCGATAAATGTATCCTTTATGACAGAGGAACCGTTTACTGTCGAGGGCGGAAAAGGGCTGCATCTTTATATTTATCCCGAAGCTGCAGCATATAAGCAAAAAGAGTATTATATCCAGTACGAACTAAAAAATGAATCAGGCAGAGATTTTTATCATATCAAAACTACTTTTGGAAAGTATACTATTCCTGATCAGGAAAATGATATTAATATTATTTCCCAAAGCGGTTCAAATGAAGTAATATCTCCTTCTGGGCAGGAATTTAGAATACCAAATGAAGATCCTTTGACATCATTACAAAGTGGCACAGTGCCGCTTTTGACGGAGGGTGATTCTGTATCAGTTGATGTTTTAGCTCCTGGTGAATCATTAAAGGGTACATATAAAGAAAAGATTAAATGGCAAGGAGAGATGATAGATAGTTACTTTAAATTAATAGACTATGTTGTTAAGGAGATTGGTGAGAGTAATACTGGATTAGAGGTTACGGTTTCTCCTATATCCAGTCATATTACAAAGTATAATCTGCGAATTGCTGCTGTTGGTGATTCCTGGGCAGACCCTGTTAACATGACTACAGGAGCATTCACCGATAGTATAAATGCTATTACGTTAAACGGAAACCCATCGTTGAGTCTTGACCTAAGCTATAATTCACTCAACACAGAAAAAGGAGAATGCGGCTATGGTTGGACGCACGGTTATGAAAGCAAGATTGTTTATGAAAGTGGTTATGCAAAACTTTACCTTAATTCCGAGAGCTTTATTACGTTTATTTCCGATGATATTATCAACCGTAACGTTCAAGGAGAATTGGTTGATGGTCAAATAATCATCTCGAATAATGATAATGAAGGAGAAATGTCATTTACCTGTGTCAGCAGCGGTATGTCAGATTATGATCTTTGCAGAAATGCAGACGGTACTTATACGCTGAATTTCCCCGACGGCACAGTCTGGAATTATGACTCCGAGGGGCGGCTGACTCAAATGATTCAGCCCAGCGGAAGATTGGCGAATATATCATATGGCAATAACAGTATGACAGTTTCCGAGCCGATCGGCAATAAATTCGTTACACTTAATTACAGTGATTCCGGATTGCTGACAAGCGTTACGGATAATACAGGCAGAGCGGCAACATTCGCCTATGAAGACGATTGTCTGATAAGGTTCACAAACGCACTCGGTCAAAGTGTTGAATATACATATGATGAAAACAATCGTATTATCAGCGAGAAAAATAATTCAGGCATTACGTTTGTAGTTAATACATATGACGATGAAGGAAGAGTTGTTTCGCAGGACGACGCATTATCCGATACTCCTCTGACATATTTCAGCTATAATGTTGACGAAGAGGGTAATACGATTACAAACGGCACAGACCGAAACGGCAACAATATTGTGTTTAAGTCTGATTCGTTCGGTCATGTAACGGAAATGATTGACAGAAACGGTCATTCAACATTATATGAGTATGACGATAGTGGCAATCTTATAAGTGAAACAAATGCAATTGGCGGGACAACAACCTACAGCTATGACGATAAGGGCAGAGTTATTTCTGTTAAAGATTGTGCAGGCAATATAACGCAGATGTCATATGACGATGCAAGTAACCTCATTTCTCTGACAAGCCCCCTCGGTACTGTTAATTCTTATACCTACAACAGCGCCAATTACATGACGTCGTCAACGGAGAGCACAGGACGTACAAAAACCTACTCCTACGATAGCAACGGAATGCTTACTGCGGAATCCACAACCGGGTTAGGTACGCTCAATTACTCGTACACTAACGGATTGCTGACAAGTGCGTCAGATTACAAAGGACAAACTGTTTCGAGAACATATGATTCATACGGCAATTTATCACAGGAAACGTATGCAGATAACACCACCACGGTTTATACCTACGATGCTCTCGGCAGACAGACAAGCATAACCGACAGCACAGGCGGAACGATCAGCTATACTTACGATGTCTACGGCAATATCGCCACTGCAACCGATGCAAACGGCGGAGTTACTTCATATGTGTATAATGATAACAATCTGTTGGTAAGCTCTGCGGATACACGCGGCAGTACTACCCTTTATGAGTACGACAACGAAGGCAACAACACAAAAATTACTCACCCGGACGGAACCTTTGCCGTAAGCGAATTTGATGCAGAAGGTAACATCACAAAGAAGATAGATGAAGCCGGAGGAATCTACTTGTATGCATACGATGCCGCTAATAATCTGATAAGCGAAACACTGCCTAACGGTTCAACAACTACTCATGAGTATTATCCAAATGGCAAGGAGAAAAAGACAACCTACTCTGACGGCAGGTATATCTCGTACTCATATGATGCTCTTTGGAGAGTTACGCAGACTGTT
>ONAH01000084.1 GCA_900315715.1 uncultured Eubacteriales bacterium | reverse complement strand
TCCACTGATGCGGCAGTACCTTTTTCTCCATATATGGAAAGTTTTTGTCGAATTCATCGACAGCTTTCAAATAATCCTCGTTGTGTACATCACAATCAAAAATATCGGCTTCATAGAACTTTCCGGTCATGCCCTTTAATGCGTCTTTCCGAAGCTCATATCCCATAAAAGCGTCAAAATTAGAGCCGTCCGGCATCGTTATTCCAAATGTATCCGCAGTCTTAAAGCCAAACTTCGGATAGTATTCGGTAACTCCGCAGATAAAGATCGCTTTATATCCCTTTTCTGCCGCCAAGTTCATTGATTCCGAAAACAGCTTTTTACCGATACCCATTTTCTGATAATCGGGATCGACACATAAAGGACCAAAAGTCAAGATGTCTACGCTATCGTTACCGGTTTCGATTCTGGCTTTTGAGTAAAGGATAGCACCGACTACTTTATCATTGACCGTTGCAGCTAATGAGATATCCGGTATATAGCAGGGGGCATTCCATAGTCAGTGTACCAGATAGTGCTCGTCACAGCCGGGCACATTCAAGTTTCAAAATGCTCTTTTTGCGACAAGTTCTATCTCAAAATGGTCTTTTTCCGTAATGTTTCTCAAAATAATATTCATTTCACTAACCTCTATCATCTCATATTCGTTTTAATAATTTCCGCAAATAGCAATAACAAGTTGCAATTCGCACTTTCATATCGTTGACATACATTATCCGCTTTTCGTTTTTCTTTAAAATCAAACCGTGATTTCTATTTGATTTCCCTCGAAAGCGACGATACAGCTCTCATAATATCCATCGCCGGTCGTGCGGGGACCGCTCAGCACTTCATATCCATCGTATTTCAGCAAGGCTGTTAATTCATCGACCTTCTCCGCACTTCCCACACTAAAGGCAGCATGAACAAAACCTGTGCGGTCAATGTCTTTTGTCGGGTCTGATAGTGCCGGCTTATTCATGATCTCCAGCCTCGCACCGTCATCAAAGGAAATAAAGTACGAACGAAAACCCGTTCTTTTATTGTGATACAGCTCATTTGCTTTTCCACCAAAATAAGTGACAAAGAAATCCCTTGCTGCTTCCAAGTCATTGACATACATAGCTATATGATTAATATTCATTTTGCACCTCATGTCAAAAAAATGATTTCCGTCTTGAAAAACTTTTCCTGAAATTCCGTTTGTTCATGGATATCAGCTCTGCCAAAGGACATTCTCTCGGGACATACGACCCACTTGTCCTCAATATCGTCGATGCGATGAATGACCGCGATGACCTTGCCTGTAAACCTTTCTACTGGCTTGTCCACGCCGAGAATATAAGCGTCCTGCCACTCGCCGTCGGGAGCCTTTATACCCTCAACATAACCGTAGTTTATCGGATAGAAAATATCCCGGTGTTTGGGGTGGAAGCTGCCCATAGGTCTATGTACTGTCACGTTGACGATCGACCCAATGATGGAAGCACAGTGCATTTTGTAAAGCTGTTTCACTACACCGTCGTTATCGTTGGAACCTATCACAGCTGTAGCGATTTTCTTTAGCTCAGGCACAGCGTTCTCCACGGCATACGCTTCGTCAGCGATCTCAAACAAATCAATATCATTTATGCCGTCGCCGAAAGCAACAATTCTCTCACAGCCTAACAGCTCTGCAAGTTTTCTGACAGCATTGGCCTTAGATGCATCTTTGGGCATGATCTCAAGCCATTGCTCACCCGAATAAATATCCCTTGAATAAACGCAGTGGTTAATATCCTTATATTTTTCATAGAAAGGCATCAGCTTCGACGGCTTGTCGATACAGGTCAGATAAAATGGTTTCCCCTGCAATAAATCGCGGACGCTTTCAACAGGTCGATTGCGGACGTCATTATTTCTACTCGTTACAAAATCAGCTGTCGCCGCGTTTATTTTTGAGCGGACATAAGAAAATTTCTCTTTTCCGTCTACAAAGCCGTAAACAATACAGTGAACGTCACTGTCTGCCAATTCCCGAATGAGATCGAAGGCTTCTTCCCTCTCGAAAAAGTTTGTTATCAGCATTTCCCGTGTCACATTTTCCTGAACAAACACGCCGTTATACAGAACCGTCGGAAATGCAGCAGTCATACCCTCGGTAACCTTATGAGCGGTATAGTAGGAACGTGCGGTAGCATATGAAAACAGCATGCCGTTTTCAACCAACCGATTAATAATTCTGTTTGTATATTCCGAGGTTTTTTGATCGCTTCCAAGCAATGTTCCGTCAAGATCGGAAACATAAAGAGTTTTAGTTCCCGAGTTTAATAACATCGTTCTCTTTTTGTTCTTAATCATCTTCAAAACTCCGATTCCGTATCAATCAATTTCTTTTCCATATACCCGCAGGTAAAAGGAAAGAAATCAAACTTCTGGGTTCCGATATGGGTAAATCCGTGTTCTTCATACCAATTTCGCAATACCGTGTTTTCTTCAACGATACTGAGTTTCATTACATAGCAGCCGAGATTTTTTGCTTTTATCAGTGCATCTTGCAGAAGTGTATTTCCGATACCGGAATGTCTGTGATCGGGAAGAACACATAAGCTTCCCAGCTCACATTCCCCATTATCCTGAACGGAAAGATTATAATACCCCACAAGCTTTTCACTTTCATAGTAACCATACATAGGGCGGTGCTGCTCATTCATCCATTGGAGCAGCTTCGCTTCATCTGCTGCGAATGCCGTAAATGCGGGTGCATTTTCAGAAGTAAAACCAAACGTATCGGCAACCGTCATAAAGCTTTCTTTGATAACTGTTACGCATTGCGGAATATCATTAATGTCAATTTCTTTGATCAATGCTATCACACCTTTCTCAAAATATCAAAGCTATGATTTGTCGCTCCGATCAAATCCTGTCTTTCACAGGTGGCGAAATGGTAGGACAGCCATTTCTCAAAAGTTTCCTCGTCCATCTCTTCGAGATATTCCCTCATATATCGGCTCGCACCGTCGGCAGCTATTATCTTTACTCTATCGGCTGATATTTCGGCATTAAGAGCGTTGATATCCTCAATACGCACCATTTCAAATAGGTCTTTTGGTTCGCTGATACATTTCCAATTTTCGGTCAGCATATTAAGTTCCATAAGCGACCTAAGCTGATTGCAGCCGAAAACATACTGAATAACCGTTGCCTCGTTCATACAGTAAGCAACAAATATATGACCGCCTTGCTTTGTAACCCGCACAGCTTCTTTCAATGCCGTTATTTTATCATCTTTTGTATACAAGTGATACATCGGGCCAAGAACAAGAGTCAGGTCAAAGGTATTATCATCAAATGCCGTCAGATCGAGTGCGTTACCCTGTACAGCAAGGATATTTTCAGAGCCGTCGAGCTTGCTTTTGAGAATACCAAGATTATGTTCAACAAGCTCCACAGCCGTAACATCGTACCCTTCCTTTGCAAGCGTTACGCTGTATCTTCCCGTGCCTGCACCAACCTCAAGTATTTTTACATCTCTATCTGTGAGATACTCGTCAATATATTTTCTTGTTGTAAGATATTCGACCTGTCCAACACGATCTCGTACCAGTCGGTTTTCTTCGTCGTATTCGTTATAGTATTTTTCAAGAAATTCATTCACTTTTCATTCACCTCAAAAGCTTCACAGCCACTGAATAAATGCTGTTTTATCTGTACTGTTATATCCTGCATTCTTATAAAAGTTAAGCGTTGATTCGTTTTTTGAGCCTGTCAGCAGCATCATTTTATAGCAATTCTCATTTTGAGCGATCTGTTTAGCAAAATT
>ONAH01000177.1 GCA_900315715.1 uncultured Eubacteriales bacterium | reverse complement strand
TACCAGCACAATTGGTTGTTGACAGAAAAGAACTTGACTCTGCAATTCTAAAGATGCTATCTACAGATGGTCCTTATCTTTTGCAATGTGCAGTACTTGAAGAGGATAATGTGTTACCAATGACTCCTCCTGGTGCTAATGTTGACGAAATGCTTCTGGAAATAAATAATAATTAAAAGCATTTCTTCCAGATTTTGAATCATTAAATTCGTTTATTTAGAATATTATAATTACAGATTCAGATTTATGTCAGAACAAAATAACGACTGTAATACTTGCGGTAAATGTAAAACTGCAAACAATGAACATATAGACGACACTCTCTATACATTTCTGATTTACTCGGAAAATACACCTGGTTTGTTAAGCCAGATAACAGCAGTTTTCACTCGTCGTCAAGTGAATATTGAAAGTTTAAATGTTTGTGCATCATCCACTCCTGGTGTACATAAATTTAATATTACCTGCTATTGCAATAAGGAGATGGCAAAAATGCTTACAAAGCAAATGGAAAAGAAAATAGAGGTTCTTCAAGCTAATTATTATACTGACGATGAAATTTTTATTCTTGAAACATCTCTTATAAAAGTATCAACACCTGTTATGCTTGATAATAAAGAGGTGAGCCGAGTAGTTAGACTTCATGGCGCTAAGATTGTTGAAGTTAACCCAACCTACTCAACTATCGAAAAAACAGGAATTACAGATGATATACTTTCATTATATGAAAGCCTAAATGAACTTGGTGCTGTTTTACAGTTTGTAAGGTCTGGAAGGATATGTATTACCAAAAGTCGAGTGGAACATCTTGACACATACCTTGCAAAACGTGAATTGGAGCGTAATGGATTACAGTAAAATACATACATTAAGTCTTACGGTCGACCCGTTTAATACGGACTTTGAGAAACGATGGAGTTGGATGGCGCTTGGTAGGACTTTGCTAAATGCAGCTGAGCAACATGCCAAAGCTCGAGGTTTTGGAATGTATAATGTTAATTCGGAAAATTTAACATGGGTTCTATCTCGATTATGTGTTGAGATGAATTCCATGCCAATGGTTTGGGAAAAAGTAAATGTTTCTACATGGATTGAAAACATATACCGTCTTTTTACAAACAGGAACTTTTCTATAAAAGGTCCTGATGGTAAGGTTTATGGATACGCTCGCAGTATATGGGCTTTGATTGACTATCAGACACGGTTGCCTCAAAATCTTGAAGAACTTTATAGAGAGAATTTCTCTACATATCTTGATCCGGATGAACCATGTCCAATAAAAAAACAGGGTAGGGTATACCCGTTAAATGATTCTAATTGGGTCAAAGATATAGAAACGGAGTATTCTGACATAGATTTAAATGGTCATGTTAATAGCATCAAATACATAGAACATATTATGAATCTTTTTTCTTTAAGTGATTACAAAGGAGGAAGGAATCTAAAAAGAATCGAGATTGCATATATGGCTGAAAGTTATTTTTCAGACAAATTATCATTGTATAAACGTGATATAGACGAAAATATATTTGAAGTTGAGGTTAGGTCCAAAAGACTATCAACAATTTCTGATGAAAGAATAATAACAAAAGAATCTATTAATCAACACGAAACATTAGTTAGATGCAAGTTAAGCTTTGAATAAACTATTTTTTATTTAACATATTAATTTTTAATAAAATGGCAAAAATGAATTTTGGTGGCATTATCGAAGAGGTAATGACACGTGAGGAGTTTCCATTGGAAAAAGCTCGTGAAGTCTTAAAGGACGAAACTATTGCTGTATTAGGTTACGGCGTACAAGGCCCAGGCCAAGCATGTAATTTACGTGATAATGGCTTTAATGTAATTGTTGGTCAACGTCCTGGTAAAACTTATGAAAAGGCAGTGGCTGACGGATGGGTTCCTGGTGAAACTTTGTTCTCTTTGGAAGAAGCTGCAGAGAAAGGCACTATAGTATGCATGCTTCTTTCTGATGCAGCTCAAATGCAATTGTGGCCAAAAATTAAGCCTTATCTAACACCTGGTAAAACTTTGTATTTCTCACATGGTTTTGCTATAACATGGAATGACAGAACTGGTGTAGTACCACCAGAAGACATCGATGTGATAATGGTTGCTCCTAAGGGTTCTGGTACATCGCTTCGTACTATGTTC
>ONAH01000167.1 GCA_900315715.1 uncultured Eubacteriales bacterium | reverse complement strand
TGCGTAAAAAACAAAAAAAATCATCACCGGCACTGCATCAACGAAAACGTTGAAATGCAATGCCGGTGATGATATGGCTTATGTTCTCTAAACGGTGGATAGCTAAAAATCAAAATATAGCAATTGAAATTGTTTGACTTTTTTTATATAAGCTATTGCAAAATTCATCAATTTGAGTTATAATAACTTTCGATGAAGTCGTCACTTGTGTTGTGACTTTATCAATTAGAACTATTTAATCAATTCTAAAACAGGTTAATTAAGTGCGCTTGTGCATATTGCTTTGTTTGAGGTTTACTCTTCTAAGCAGTAGGTCAGGGGTTCGAGTCCCTTTTGGCGCGCTTTTTTGTGCCTCTCCAGAGTAGCTGGAAGGGGCATTTTTTCATAGTATTAAAAAATAAGCTGTATCGCAAATATATGCGGTACAGCTTTTTTCGTTATACATAGCGTGCAAATACATTTATATCAAATTCAGTAGGAAACCATATATCACATATTTCTTTGTGAAGGTCGGAGGAGTGAGTTTTGTCAAAAATTCCTACTGTAATATATCCTGCATTTTTTGCAGTACAAAGAGCGTCGGGAGAATCTTCTACAACGGCTGTTTCGGAAATGTCCGTATTAAGAAAAGAGCGTGCTTTATGGAAAACAGCAGGGGAGGACTTACCTTCTCCAACATCACTGCAAGAAACGATTGCATTAAAGTAGTCAATTATTTCATTGTGTATTAAAGCCTTTTCAATAAGGTATTTGTCTGTTGCACTGGCTACGGTCATGGGAATACTATTGGCTTTAAGCATCTTGATAATGTCAAGAACGCCGTGTTTCAAATTCACACTGCTTGAGTAAAATTTTTCTACGATACGATTTTCTTTTTCAACAAACTCTTCGGGTGATATTGAAAAGTCGTATTTATTTTTCAAGTAAACCGCACCTTCAAACATACTCATTGGTGTGAGAATTTTAATAATATCATCATCGGGGGTAATACCAAACTCTTTGAGCATATCAAATACCGTATTGTTCCAGAAGTACATAGAATCAAGCAGAGTACCGTCTGCGTCAAAAATAACACCTTTAATTCTCATATTATCCAATCCCAAAACTCTCCGTTCGGCATATCTATGGGAGCTGATCTTTGAAATTCAAGCTCCGGATTTCTTACACTGACCTTCATTCCCTGAGATACACTAGATACAACAAATGCATTACCGCCGATTGTTGTGCCGTCACCGATAACTGTTTCTCCTCCGAGTACCGATGTTCCGGAATAAATAGTAACGTTGTCGCCAAGAGTGGGATGACGTTTTACACCTCTTAACTGCTGACCTTTTCTTGTGGAGAGTGCGCCAAGTGTAACACCCTGATAAATTTTAACATTGTTTCCGATTACAGTTGTTTCGCCAATAACAACGCCCGTACCGTGGTCTATGAAGAAATACTTACCGATAGTTGCGCCGGGGTGGATATCAATTCCGGTGACATTGTGAGCGTGTTCGCTGATGATTCTTGGAATAAGCGGAACACCAAGAAGATAAAGCTCATGAGCTATTCTGTATGTTGTGATAGCAAACATACCCGGATAACAAAAAATGATCTCATCTGTACTGAATGCGGCAGGATCACCGTTAAAAGCGGCTTCAACGTCTGTACTGAGATAATCTCTGATTTTTGGCAGAGCCTCAAGAAATTTATAAGTTATCTCATCTGCTTTTTTAATAATCTCATCTTCGCATTTATCGTCGCTTGTTTCGATATTGTCAAGAGCTTTGGCAATTTGTTTTTTTAGATTATACTGTACAAACTCAAGACGTTCTCCCACAAGAAAACGAACATATTCGCTTCTAACTTTTTTCTTATCAAAAAATCCGGGGAAAAGTATTTTTCTGAGGTTGTCAAGAATTTCAATAAGAATATCTCTGTTGACGATATTGCATTTATCAATACGGCTGGTAAGGCTGTGTTGATCGTAGCTTTCCATAAGCATATCGACAAGTTTATTGGTTTCGTTTTTTGTGTAAGCTGTACTAACGCAGTCCATAATATCACTTCCTATAATTCGTTATTATTACTATTATATGCATTTGTAAAAACAAAGTCAATAATCCTTTATTCAAACAATGCGCATAATACAAAAAAAACACCGACACTGTTTCGTATCGGTGTTTGAGTATTGTTATCAGAATGTAACTACTCTCTGTTCAGGTTCTTCGGCAGGAGTTATAGAAGTTACCTTAAGAACAGGGCCGCGCTTGCCGTAGTTAGTGTTAAACTCTATTGCAATTTTTGCTTCGATCTGAGCCCATTCGCCTTGTTTGAGAGATGAAGCCTTGTCATACTTGCAGATAAGCGCACAGTACTGAATATCTTCAACACAGCATGTCATTACATGTCTGCCAATAGCAAAAGTTTTTTTATCAAAGCCGGTGTTACGAGCTATCTGACCTTTAAACCTGATATTCTTCTTGTTGTACTTCATCATGTCCTCAACGCAATCTCTGTACCACAAGCCGTAATCGTTGTCTTTCACTTCGATTACCGGTGCATCAATATCGAAAGGCAGAGGGTCAATAATATCGTCATACACTACTTTGCCGTCAACGTATTCGTATGCAATATCACAACGTCTGCTAATAGCTCTGACTACTGTATGAAACTGCATTTGATCTTCGCCTTTTGGAAGTCTGTTGAATACAACCATTTCGGTATCTTTAATCTTATCAACAACAAGACTTCTCATGTTCTGGTTGTAGCTTGCAAATGTTTTTGCGTCAAAGAATGTCATTTGCTGATATATCAGCCATTCTTCAGGCATTGCGTCGTATAGTGTCTGAAGCTGCCACATTCCGTTGTATTCTACTAATATTCTAGTGCATTTTGTTTCCTTTGCAAATTGAGAAAGGGTTTTCTCAGTAAGTTCGTCCTCATCCTCTATTGTCTTAAAAAAGACATCACTGCAAGGTATTTTTGACGGCTCATATTCCTCTTCGCCTTCCTCACACATTAGTACAAGGGTGCGTTCTTTTTTGTGGAATCTCTTGTCCTCAAGCGTTTCCTGAATAAACTTCGTCTTACCGCTTTCCAAGAATCCCACAAATAAATATACGGGAATTTCCATGTTCTACCTCCGTTAAATAAAGCTTATGCACCGAAAAGTTCTGCAATAGCACTTTCGGATATTTTAGAACCGATAACACAAAGTCTGCCTATTGTGCCTGCGCTGCCGAATCTTACATCGGGTTCGCCCGGTACATAGTCGAAATGTATCCACTTGCCATCAGTACCCTCAACAATACCCTTTGCACGAAGAATAGTACCGTACATAGATTCGTTTCCAAGTGTGTTAAGGGCGTTTGTGATATCCTCAGCGGTAAATTTCTTAGTTGTTTCTGTACCCCAGCTTGTGAATACGTCATCTGCATGATGGTGATGATGCTCATGTTCGTGGTCATGGTCATGACAGCAGCACTCGTGGTCGTGGTCGTGTTCATGGTGGTGCTCATGGTCGTGTTCATGGTGGTGATCATGGTCATGATCATGGTGATGGTGATGGCCGCACTCAGGGCATACATCAGCCTCCTCCTCAAGCTTTTTGAGTGCGTCCTCAAGAGTTTCTTTATTTTCAATAGCCGTTACTATCTGCTTGCCGTCAAGACTGTCCCAATCTGTTGTGATAAGCTGAGCGTCATGATTGTGTTCACGAATAAGCTTTACGCACTTATCAAGCTTTTCGTCAGAGATACCTCTTGTATGGCTGAGTACAATAGCGTTAGCATGTTCAATCTGGTTATTAAAGAATTCGCCAAAGTTTTTCATATACATTTTACACTTGTTAGCGTCTGCAACGGTAGTAAAGCTGTTGAGAACAAGTTCATCGGAATTAACGTTTTCTACCGCTTTTATAACATCGCTGAGTTTTCCAACGCCTGAGGGTTCGATGATTATTCTGTCGGGTGAATACTGATCGAGAACCTTTTTAAGAGCTTCGCCAAAATCACCAACAAGACTGCAGCAGATACAGCCGGAGTTCATCTCTGTTATTTCAATGCCGGCGTCCTGAAGGAAACCGCCGTCAATACCAATGTCACCAAACTCATTTTCAATAAGAACAAGCTGCTCTCCTTTGTATGCTTCACTGATAAGTTTTTTAATCAAGGTTGTCTTTCCTGCACCGAGAAAGCCCGAAAAAATATCTACCTTTGTCATATTCAATACTTCCTTATCTATAAAAAATACGGTAGGTTTTATCTGCCTTACCGAATAATAGTTTAACACTAAATCCTTTTATAATCAAGACAATATAATGAAAATATTGTAAATCTTTTGGGTTGAAGTATTCTAAAAAATTTTACGGTACAGTTGAACAAAAAGTAGAATTGTGATACACTTAATTTAGTTAAAATACGATTACAGGAGGAAAAGATATGTCAAAAAAAGTTCTAATCACAGGTGCAAGTTCAGGCATAGGAAGAGAGATTGCAAGGATATTAGACATATATGGCTGTGAGCTGATTCTTGTTGCAAGACGTGAGGAAAGACTGAGGGCGCTTGCGGAGTGTCTTAACGGCACACCAAGAATAATTGCTATGGATATAGGTACTGCCGAACAGGCAAAGACTCTTTATGAAATTACCAAAGATGAGAATATAGATATTTTGATAAACAATGCAGGATTCGGAGTGTTTGGTGCTTTTACAGAAACAAGTACATCAAGAGAAGTTGAGATGATACGTCTGAACGTAGAGGCTATGCATGTATTATTCAAGTTGTTTCTGAAGGATTTCCGTGAGAAGGACAGCGGATATATCCTGAATGTAGCGTCTGCGGCAGCATTTGCACCGGGCCCGTATATGGCGGCATACTACGCAAGCAAGGCATATGTATTAAGACTTACGCAAGCTGCGGCATTTGAATTATCTGAGGCAAGGTCAAATGTATCGGTATCCGCTCTTTGCCCGGGACCGGTTGAAACAGAGTTCAATCAGGTAGCGGGAGTGAATTTTTCTGTAAGTCCACTATCAAGCAGGTATGTTGCAAAGTATGCGATACAGCAGATGTTTAAAGGAAAAACAGTAATTATACCCGGAACATCGATGAAGCTTGCTGCATTTGCTTCAAAGGTAGTTCCGTCTTGTGTTGCTGCAAAAATAACGGCAGAAGTCCAGAAGCATAAACAAAAGTGACGGTTTTATGTTAACTGAGTGACAACCGTCTTAAAATACAAAAAAACAGGTGAATTTTTTACATCTTCGTGGAAATGCCCAAAAAAAACGGTTAAAATTTAGTTATTCACAAAACCGTTTATTTAAAATTTAATTCCATATTAGAATTAAAAAATAAAATCTCTATTTTATAATGAGTATATATATTGGTAAAGTATGTTCCCGAAATATTGCGATTAAAATAAGGAGGAATAACCGATGAGAAAGTTATTCAAAAAGATTGTGTGCTGTGCTCTGCTTGCAGGCATTGTGACAACGGGTGCAATCACCGCAGTGAATACAACCACATTAAGTGCGAATGCTGCTGAAGTAACAGAGGAACCGTCAGCAGCAGCTAACGGTATAACTATACATTACAAGGACAGTTCGGGAAATGCCCCGACAATGTACTATTGGAATTCCTTGCCAGATAACCTTGAGGTTGAATATCCGGGAAAGGCAATGACAGCAGATTCAAATGAGGGTACAGGCTGGTACACGCTTGATTTTCCGAATATAAGCAAGATAAATCTAATGTTTATCGTAAACGGTGAGCAGTCTGCGGAAATGACTCAGACCGCAATGGGCGAGTATTGGTACAAAGACGGAAAATGGTACAAGAAAAATCCCGAAAAATCAGATCCGATTACCGATTGGGATCGTACCGATATGCGTCAGGATTCAATTTATTTTGTAATTACAACACGTTTCTATGACGGTGATAAAAGCAATAATGTTCACTGTTGGGACGACTCAAAGGCTAACAACCCAGATACCGATCCAGCATGGAGAGGCGATTTCCAGGGACTTATAGATAAGCTTGATTACATCAAAGCATTGGG
>ONAH01000006.1 GCA_900315715.1 uncultured Eubacteriales bacterium | reverse complement strand
CTTTTATCTGGTTTTGTCATGAGTGGAGAATTTATGACGGATTGTCTGTTAATGACAATATTAAGTGGATTGAGGATGTATGTAGATTTGCGGAAGATAATAAAATACCTTTCGATTATCCGCAAAACCATATTGAAAGATAGGTTTCACGAAATAATTCAATTAATATTGGGCACCTGTTTTGGGAATAGTTCGGTTTACTATCATTACTGAAGATATTCACATGGAGTTGATTGGTAGCACAATATGCGCTGTTGGATTACGTTCCTTGACTGTATCTCACATGCTGTGATATTCTTCTTTACTATAGCCCCCTCTGAAAGCTCCAAGCGAGTTTGCTGCCATTTTTTGTAAAAACAACAACCGCATATTATGAAAACGGCGATTTAAAACGCTAAACAACAACAGGTACACTTTGGGAAGAGGACTTTTAATGGCGTTTTTAAAAATAGGGCTGTTTGGACTTTCAACCGTTGGTTCATTTCAGCTTATCCGTAAAATATCGAAAGACAAAGTTGATCTTTTTTTCTTACCAAGCCTGACAATTGCTATTCAGGTAACAATTCTCTTTTTTGCCGGAATATTTAATCTTTTACCGGAAATCTCGTGGCTGATATATCTTGTGGGATTAGCGGCATTTGAAATAAGCCTGTGGGAAACCAAGGGATTAAAATTTGCAAAAGATTATCTTAATGATGGCTATATTGTATCTATTTTAATAATCATTATTATGGGCTTGAGCGTCAGAGGGAAGCTGTTTGCCCATTATGATAATTTTTCCCATTGGGCACTTGTTGTGCGCCATATGTTGGAAGTAAATCATTATCCCAACTTTGAAAGCTCTCTTATATTATTTCAAGAGTATCCCCTCGGAAGTGCAACATATATATACTATTTTGCCAGAATGATTAGTTACAATGAATCAGTACAAATGATGGCGCAAATATATATGGTTGTCGCTGCCATTTTACCTTTGTTTTCGTTAGTGAATAAAAGAAGTTTTAAGATTGACTTGGTGTTTTTTACACTGGCTAATTTTGTGCTTGTCTACAATATCAAGGCAGGGGACTTGCTGGTTGATACACTACTGCCAGTTATAGGCATATGTGCATTGCTGTTTGCTAAAAAGTATTGTGCACATGAAAGCTGTAAATTACATTTTTGGCTATTGTCATGTTATCTGGTACAGATTATTCAGGTAAAGAATTCAGGCGCTTTTTTTGTCGCTGCAATAATAATTGTTATCATAAAACATTTTTGGAACAAGCAGAGCAGACTGAACAATCTGTGTGCAGCGTTATTTCCTTTTTTGACATTAGTAATATGGCAAAAGCATTGTAAGTATGTTTTTTCTGCTGCGGAAACATCTAAGCATGCAATGACAGTTGAGAATTATAAGGCGGTTTTTGGGAATAAAACTGTAGAAGATATAAAATCGATATGCAGTGGCATGTTCAGATTATCTTTAACATCCAAGGATGTATTGGCACTGTTGGGAATTGCAGTATTAATTGGTTGTTGTGTATTGTTATTCAATAAGAATGACTGGAAAGACTATAAAAATTGTTTTCTCTTTACCCTGATTTTCTATGTATGTTATCAGATTGGTACTCTTGGGATGTATTTGTTTTCTATGCCAGGTGGAGAAGCAACAAGCCTTGCCGGAAGCAGCAGGTACTTAAAAACAATTATAATAGCCATTCTAATGATCTATATGGTATTTGCTATAAAATCGTTTTCTGATAGCAATATAAATGAAAGAATTAAAACTTTAACTGCCGGGGCTTTGATAATTTGTATTTTTTCCATTACGTTTATCTCACAGGGGAAGATCACTTTTGCACCCACAACTGTTAAGAATAGTGAAGAACGTATGTGGATAGAAGAAAACAGGGTAAAATATAAGGTACCTATGTATAATTCATACTGTATGCTTATTCCGGATAATGACTCTGGATACGCTTATTTTTTACTCAGATATATTTTCCAAAGCAATGACGTTATGTCCAAAACTGTTGGAAATATATATGATTTTAATGATATTCCATCTAAATATATTTTCGTCTATGACAAGGAAAATGAGATTATTAATACATGGATAAGTGAAATGTATCCTGAACAAGCTGGAAATGATGTAATAGTTCGGGAGAATATGTAAATGGGTAAAGTGGCAATAGTAATTCCTTCTTATGAACCGGATGAAAGATTGATACATTTGGTTAATGATTTAGTGAATAATAGCTTGGGACCGATCTATATTGTTAATGATGGAAGCGGCAGAGAATATGACAGTATTTTTGACAGATTAAAAAATGTGGTGGAAGAAAGTGGTGGATTAATATTAAAGCATGAGGTTAACAAGGGAAAGGGAAGGGCCCTGAAGACTGCATTCGAATATATATTGAAGAATGCAGAAGATATACAGACGGTTGTAACAGCGGATTCCGATGGACAGCACACTTGTGAGTGTATACAACGCGTAATTGATTCAAGCTTAAAGAATAGACAGTGCTTGATACTAGGTGCCAGGACTTTTGATAAAGAGGACATTCCATGGAAGAGCAGATTAGGAAATAATGTTACAGAAAAAGTATTTCAATACATTACAGGCGTTCATATTACAGATACACAAACCGGATTAAGGGCAATTCCTAAAGATTATTTGCAAGAATTGCTGAATGTAAAAGGTGAGCGTTTTGAATTTGAAATGAGAATGCTAATAGATGCTGTTGATAGGATGGAAGTAATTGAAGTGCCAATTCAGACGATTTATGATTCAAAAGACAATCATCAAACGCATTTCAATCCATTGAAGGATTCGATAAAAATATATCGTATCTTATGCGAACGGTTTGTGAAGTATTTATTTTCATTAGCTTCGGCATGTCTGGTAGACTTAGTTATTTTTGGAGTGATGTGTGGCTTGCTTAAGCAGAAGCAGCCAATGCTATATATAACCTTTTCAACTGTAATCGCAAGAGTGATTTCTGCCATATACAATGATGTAAGGGTCAAAACCCTTAGGCGTGAAACGCCTTTTTTCTAAAAACCTTGAAAACTGAATATAGATCACGT
>ONAH01000019.1 GCA_900315715.1 uncultured Eubacteriales bacterium | reverse complement strand
TGGCTTGGTGATTTTGAGTATGGATTTAATACAAATGAAGAACTGAAAAATCCGGAGTACGATAAGTTTATTATTTACGGCAGCGATTACAGACAATATATTCATATGGCTCAGAACCGTTCAAATGAGATAAAAAGACGGTTAAACGAGAATACGAGTACAAACTAATCTATAATCACTGTCCACAAATTAAGTTAATGATTAAAAATCCGACTGATTACGTTGGGGGAGAACCACTGTCGGCAGGATCTCACCTTTTTGAGTTTGTTGATATTTAATAGTTTGAGCGTTCCCCTCTCCGCTGAGTGGATTATATTTGGGGCTGCTTGCCTCAAACATTATCTAAATTTTTTGAAAAAAGCTTGATAAAAAACTTTTGCTTTGCTTTTCTAAATCTTGCTTTTTAACATAATAAGGCTATTTTCTTAAGTTGTAGACAGTGGATTTACAATACCCAAAACAAAGGCGGCTGCTGCGTGCGGTCGTCTTTTTATTGCTAAAAACTTTTACTCTTGACAAATTTTTAGAAATTGTGTACAATTTAATTGTAGTGTTATAGTGTGTTGAGGAGTGAAAAAGATGAATTACGACAGAGAAAAAAGTATTATCAGAACCAGTATAATAGGAGTTATTGCAAATGTTGTGCTTGTGGCGTTTAAGGCGGTTGTGGGAATTTTTGCAAACTCAATAGCGATAATCCTTGACGCTGTGAATAATCTCAGCGACGCACTTTCGTCAGTAATAACCATAGTCGGAACTAAGCTTTCGTCTAAAGCTCCCGACAAAAAACACCCCTACGGTTACGGCAGAATAGAGTATATTACGTCTGTCGTTATAGCTGTGATTGTTCTGCTTGCAGGCGTAACGTCGCTTAGGGAGTCTGCTGTAAAAATCTTTGAACCTCAGCAGACAGATTATTCCGTACCGTCAGTTGTAGTTATTGCGGCGGCGATAGTTGCTAAGATAATTATAGGAAAATACTTTAAATCTCAGGGCGAAAAACTCAACTCTCAGTCGCTTACTGCTTCGGGTGCGGACGCATTGTTCGACGCTATACTGTCGGGCGGAACACTTGTTACGGCAGTAGTAAGCATGTTATGGGGAATATCGCTTGAAGGTATAATGGGCGTGCTTATATCAATAATAATTATAAAATCAGGTGTGGAAATTCTTACTGATACGCTTAACAGTATTATTGGAGTTCGTGCGGATAAGGAGCTTACCGATAATCTGAAAGAGAAAATTAATTCGTTTGATGGCGTAAAGGGTACATTTGACCTTACTCTGCATAATTACGGTCCGTCTAAAATTATGGGTACGGCTCATGTGGAGGTTGCGGACAGTATGTCTGCTAAAGAAATACATAGGCTTACAAGGAGAATTTCTACCGAAGTTTTTGTGGAATTCGGAATAGTGCTTACTTTGGGAATATATGCCTCAAACGATACAGGACGGTTTGCTGAGATAAAAAAGACTGTTCAACAGATTGTGACTGCTCATAAAGAGGTGCTTCAAATGCATGGCTTTTATGCGGACGATGATACAAAGAGCGTTTCTTTTGATATAATAGTTGATTTTGACGCAGACGCAGATGACGTTCGTGACAGTATAAAGAAAGAGGTATCAGAGAAGTTTTCTGAATATAATTTGGATATTGTACTTGACTCGGATTACAGTGATTAAGGAGTGATTTGAAATGAGTGACGAAAGCTATGACGGGCTTAGGCTTGAAAATCAGCTTTGTTTTCCGCTGTATGCTTGTGCGAAGGAGGTTGTGCACGCATACAAACCGTATCTTGATAAACTTGACTTAACATATACTCAGTATATAGCAATGATGGTGCTGTGGGAAAAGAAATCATGCAACGTAAAAGAACTCGGCGAAATGCTGTACCTTAATTCGGGTACGCTTACGCCGTTGCTGAAAAAGCTTGAGTCAAAAGGTTATATTGAGAGAAAAAGAAGCTTTAACGACGAAAGAATATTGAATATTTCCCTTACAGATAAAGGACAGGAATTACAGCAAGCCGCTGTGGATATACCGATGACAGTCGGTTCGTGCATAAAACTGAGTGCTGATGAGGCGAAAAGCTTGTATGTTCTGTTATATAAGGTATTGGAACTTCTGAAAACAGATGATATGGAATAATAAAGTTATATATAATTATAGAAAATAGGTTTGCTATAATGCTAAAATTGAAAAATAGCGTGTTTATTATTCAAATTGCCTATTATTTAACGATTAAATTTGTATATAAATTTCTTGATTTTCTTTGACGTTTTGTAGAAAATGTGTTAAAATAATAATTGGGAATTTAGCAGATTTTACATTTGTAAAACCTTTGCGATTGTCAAAGCTGTGAAAGGATAAGTATGAAGGACATTATTGTTATCGCATCGGGAAAGGGCGGAACCGGTAAATCAACCGTAGCAGTAGGACTTGGAACATCGCTTGCGATGTCCGGAAGCAGGGTGCTGCTGATCGACTGTGACAGCGGAATGCGTGGACTTGACATAATGCTGGGAATAACGCAGACGCTTGTGTTTGATATAGCCGATGCCGTCAGTGGAAGCTGTACAGTTGAGAATACCGTTTATCCATGTCCCGGAAAGCAAGGTCTGTTTTTGATGCCTGCCCCCCTCAACGCATATGACGAAATAGCACCTCAGGTGCTTTATCAGCTGGTAGAGGGAGTTGCAGATATTTTTGACTATGTAATAATAGATTCTCCCGCAGGAGTGGGAAGCGGGTTTGATGCGGCGGCGTTCCCTGCGACAAGGGGACTGGTTGTAGTCAATACCGAACCTACAAGCGTAAGAGGAGGTCAGACCGTTGCAGGCAAGCTGCGTTCTCTTGGAATAGAGGATATTCGTCTTGTGATAAACAGGTTTAACAAGCAGACGTTCCGTAAAATGGGGTTATACGAGGACTTAGACGAAATTATAGACATTACATCTTTGCAGCTTATCGGGATAATACCCGAAGATTATCAGCTTGCCGCCGCAATACAATCGGGCAAAAGCGGCAGCGAAAACACAATAGGAATGAAATGCTTGACGAAAATTGCCCGAAGAATACAGGGAATACGAGAACCCCTGCTTATAAAATAAACATCTGGACATCAAAATTATATTTCGGGAGGATTTAATTATGAATATCGCATTAATAGCACATGATGCAAAGAAAGAATTAATGGTGCAGTTCTGCATAGCATACTGCGGAATACTTAGCAGACATAATCTTTGTGCTACGGGTACTACCGGCAAAATAGTATCCGAAACAACAGGACTGAAAATTGTAAAGTTTCTAAGCGGCGCACAGGGCGGCGGTCAGCAGATCAGTGCAAAGATAGGCTGTGATGAGGTGGATATGCTTCTGTTTTTCAGAGATCCGCTCAATCCGAAACCGCATGAGCCTAACGATATGAACCTTCTCAGAATATGCGATATGCACAATATTCCGGTTGCCACAAACATAGCAACCGCAGAGGTGCTGATACATGGATTGGAGAGAGGAGATCTTGATTGGCGTGACGTAATGCGCCGTTGATATATAGTAAAGTTTTTGGAGGAAAGAAAAGTATGGCGGTAATTACAAAAAAGGTTAAGGGTACAGAGGATATTCTGCCCAATGACAGCTACAAATGGCAGTTTGTAGAAGATGTTATGAGGAAAGAGGCGGAGTGCTTCGGGTTTAAGGAGATAAGAACACCTGTATTTGAGCATACAATGCTATTTAACAGAGGCGTTGGAGAAACAACAGATGTTGTTCAGAAAGAGATGTACACGTTTGATACAAAAGGCGGAGAGAGTATAACACTTCGACCTGAGGGTACAGCGGGTGCTGCAAGAGCATATCTTGAACACGCTCTCCATAATGACGGGCTTCCGATAAAGGCATATTACCTGTTGACCTGCTATCGCTATGAGAAAGCACAGGCAGGACGTCAGAGGGAGTTTCACCAGTTCGGTATGGAAACATACGGTGCTGCCGATCCCAGAGCTGATGCCGAAATGATATGTGCGGCAAATTCCGTGTTTGACAGACTTGGTATAGATAATATAAAACTGGAACTTAATTCAATAGGCTGTAAGAGTTGCCGTAAGAATTATACTGCGGCTCTAAAAACATACTTTGAAGGATATAAAGACCAGCTTTGTGAAACGTGTCTTTCCAGGCTTGACAGAAATCCAATGAGAATTCTTGACTGCAAGAGTGAGATTTGCAGCGGTATTGCAAAAAATGCACCGACTGTACTTGAGTATATATGTTCGGATTGTTCGGAGCATTTTGAAAAAGTAAAATCATACTTAGATGTAGCAGATATAAAATATACGGTAAATCCTAAAATTGTAAGAGGACTTGATTACTATACACGAACAGTTTTTGAGTTTATAACGGACGCAATCGGCGCACAGGGTACTGTATGCGGAGGAGGCCGTTATGATGGTCTGATAGAGGAACTGGGCGGACAGCCGACACCGTCGTTGGGGTTTGCAATGGGACTTGAGCGACTGCTTATGGTAATGGAGGCGCAGGGGATAGAGATACCAAAGCCGAAAACCTGCGATTTGTATATAGCACCGCTTGGAGAAGAAGCGGCAAAGAAAGCGTTTGTGCTTGTAAAGTCGCTTAGAGAAGCATCGCTTATAGCTCAGACAGATATTATAGGCAGAGCGTTAAAGCCGCAGATGAAGTACGCAAACAAGATAGATGCAAAATACAGTATGGTAATAGGCGGCGATGACCTTGAGGCGAATAAGGCTGTTGTTAAGAAGATGGATACTCATGAGCAGTTTGAAGTGCCGCTAAATGAGGAGTTTTTGGATAAGTTTTTAGAGATTTATATAGCCCAGAACCACAAAAATGTGGCAGATTCGTTTGCGGGAGAATAATAATATCTTTATACTGTACAGCGGTTTTAAAACTGCTGTACAACGTGTTTATAGGCATTTTATGTTATTGTCAAGGTAAAAAAGGAAGTAACGATATGCATTTAGACGAAAAGAAACCTACTTTCAACCCTGAAATAAACAAAGAACGGTTATATACACCCTGGGAACTTGAGCAGATGAAAAAGGAAAAAGCCAGACAAAGAATGCAACGACGACAGGCAAGGATTGCACAGAATAATCCGGAAAAGACAGCAGAGCAGCAGACAGAGGAAAGTGCAGAAAACAGCCCAAAAGAAGAAAAACCGTATGCACCTTTGTATGCGGGAGAAAAGAAAATCCCATATGGAACACTTATCACAATGGGAATTATATCAGGGATAGCGGTCTCCGGAGTGGCGGTGCTGAATATGCCGATGCTTCCAATGAGTGTGGGTATAGCCCTTATGATAACGGGTTTGGTAATGGAGATAAGACACAAGATGGGAAACCGTGTTTTTGAGCATTACTTAGTAATTATGGGCGTGATATATGTTGTGTTGGAAAAGATTGCTTACGACAGGGGAACATCGGCTGAGAATGGGGTTCCAATATTTATTGCGATGTGCGCATTGATTTGGTGTTTTTATCAGCTTGTTGCTAAACCGATAGAAAGCCTGACAAGAAAGATTGTGTGTACAGAAATTGTTGGCCCCGTAATATCGGATTACAATTCCATTAAGCATACGCAAAGCCAGGGTGATGAAATGATAGTATTTTATACCTATTTGCCTATTTATACATATGAGTACAATAATATCAGATACAGAACAGCCGCACAGGAACAGGTAAGTAAAATACCGGTAAAAGGCGCACAGTATGGGCTGAGAATAAATCCACGTTGTCCGTTTGAGGTTTATGACCGTTCAAATCCGGGAAGTATTAACGCTGAAAAGGTGTTTGTATCATTGATAATAGTGATTATTTCGATAATTGTGTTAAGTCGGACGTTATAAGAAGTATTGAAGGAGAATACATATGGGTTTTATAAACGATAAGAAGAAGGATACTAAAGAAACAAAAAAACCAAAAAAGCCGGAGCCAAGATTTAAAAAAGTATATAGCCAGTATGATTGGAATGAGATTTCAATTATAGTCGATACAAAAACAGGTGTAAATTATCTTGTGTTTGATGGTCATATAACTACGCTTTTAGACGCAGACGGAAAGCCGGTTGTAACGATGATTACTGAGGACAGCAAGAAATAAAAACAAAAATCGAAGTCGGGAGATATAATAATTTAAAAATACCTCTTGTAATTTCTTCGATTTCGTTTTATCATAATATAGATGATAATAAATGGAGGCATAAAATTATGGCAGAATTTATGACAGGAATGAAACGCACTCACTATTGCGGTGACCTGCGTATTGAAGATGTCGGAAAAGAAGTAACTCTTTTCGGCTGGGTAGCGAAGCAGAGAGATTTAGGTCAGCTTATCTTTATTGATTTGCGTGACAGAACAGGAATTACTCAGTTATCGTTTGACGACAGTACAGAGAAGGCAGTATTTGAGAAAGCCGCACAGTGCCGCAGTGAGTATGTACTTGGAGTAAAAGGCACTGTAATGGAGAGAAGTGCGAAAAGCAACAAAATAGCTACGGGCGATATAGAAGTAAAGGTTACAGAGCTTAGGATACTGGGAGAGAGCGAAACACCGCCGTTTGAGATAGTAGATAACTGTAAGACAGGCGAAGCTACACGTTTGCAGTATCGTTATCTTGATTTAAGACGTCCTGATTTGCAGCAGAATATAATCCTCCGACACAAGATAGCAAAGGCAACAAGAGATTACTTTGACGATAGAGGATTTATAGAGATAGAAACACCTATGCTGATAAAATCCACTCCGGAGGGAGCAAGAGATTTTCTTGTACCGTCAAGAATACATAAGGGAAGTTTTTATGCGCTGCCGCAGTCACCTCAGATATACAAACAGCTTTGTATGGTTGCAGGGTTTGACAAGTATATGCAGATAGCAAGATGTTTCCGTGACGAAGATTTGCGTGCGGACAGACAGCCTGAGTTTACTCAGATAGATATTGAGATGTCGTTTGTTGATATGGAGGATATACTGGAGCTTGGCGAAGGTTTTATCAAGTATGTATTCAAAAAGGCACTTGATATAGATATTCCAACTCCGTTCCCAAGATATACATATAACGAAGTAATGGAGAAGTACGGTTCCGATAAGCCGGATACACGTTTTGGCATGGAGCTGTTTGACCTTACAGATGTTGTAAAGGATACTGATTTTGTTGTATTCAAGTCGGCGATAGAGGGCGGCGGAAGCGTAAGAGGAATTACCGCAAAGGGTGCGCTCAAAACATACTCAAGAAAAGAGATAGACAAGCTTACCGAAACTGCAAAGGGTATCGGTGCAAAAGGTATGGCTTGGATAAGAATGACAGATGACGGAGTAGCATCATCATTTGCTAAGTTTATGACACCGGAGCAGATGAACGCAGTGATCGAACGCGCAGGTGCCGAAAAGGGCGACGTGGTATTCATTATAGCTGATACTAATGATACAAACGTAATGTCGATACTTGGCGCGCTCAGACTTGAGGCTGCAAGAAAGCTTGATATTATCGGAGACGGATTTAACTTCTTGTGGGTAGTTGAGTTCCCGTTCTTTGAGTTTGATAAGGAGTCGGGCGAATGGGTAGCAATGCACCACCCGTTCACATCACCGACAGATGAGGCTTTACAGCACCTTGAGGGCGATAAGAGTAAGGTTTATGCAAAGGCATATGATATGGTTCTCAACGGAATAGAGCTTTCTTCTGGTTCGATAAGAATTACAAACCCTGATTTACAGAAGCGTATGTTCAGTATGCTTGGACTTAGCGATGAGGAAGCATACAAGAAGTTTGGTTTCCTCACAGACGCATTCAAATACGGTGCGCCGCCTCACGGTGGAATGGGAATTGGTCTGGACAGACTTGTAATGCAGATGATAAAAGCTTCGACATTGCGTGATGTTGTTGCATTCCCGAAGGTACAGAACGCAAGTGAGCCGATGACAAATGCTCCCTCACCTGTTGATAATGTACAGCTTGCAGAGCTTGGAATTGGTGTAGTTACGGGCGAACAGAACTGAGGATAATTATATAAATAAAAAAGTGTGTAAGTTCAAAGCGGCTTACACACTTTTGTTTACTAATCTGAAAAAATTGAGTTATCCACAACAGAATAACAATATGTGAATAACATCAGGCGCTGAGGAACTCATTCTTGATGTGGGATAAAGCGTCGTTTACGTCAACTCCGAAGGCATAGGCATATTCTTCTCCGATAATTTTTTCACAAGCCGCAAGGGTTCTTTCGTCAGAAGCATGAAGCTTTTTTACGCTTTTTTTCAGTTCGTCCTTTTTTATGGTGAGGCTTTTCATTACCTCTAACAGCGCAGGAGATAATCCTTTGGCTGTAACGCTCTTGAACTGTTCTCCTCTAATTCTGTCGTTGCTCTCCCACTGTGTGTCGGAGTTTTTAGCGTTTGTGAGCATTTCGTCAAGAACGTCTTTAGACATTATCGGACGGAGCTTTTTTACGGCTGAAATGCTTTCTGTCGGTACATAAATAGTGGAGCGTTCGTCAAACACGGGGGAGAGTATGTAGTACATTTCAGGCTGATCTGTGAAACTCTCACGGCGAATATCTGTCAGTCTGCATACTCCGTTGTTCCCGTAAACCAGTATTTCGTTTTTTTCGTACATTGTTTTCACCCTCATATTTCTAAAAAAGATAATTTAGTGATATTGGACTAATGGGTTAACCAACTATTGTGTAATTATCACAATAATATTATATCAAAAATAAAAATTTAACGTCATAGTTAAATTTTACAAATTTGAGATTTAAAATTTTAAAATTTATTCCATTTATAAATCTTGACATAATAATCGTTTTATGATAAAATAACAATAGTTAATCGAAGCGGGTTTACCGCATTTGTTCTGTCAATATCACATCTTACTCAGCAGATTTAGCGTAGGTCGCACGGCTTACGCTTTTTGCTTTGTATAGGGGGAAATTATGTTAATATTCAATACAGATCTGGACAATACAATGATATATTCATATAAGCATGACATAGGCGATGATAAGATATGTGCCGAAATCTATCAGGGCAGAGAAATTTCTTTTGTAACAAGTAAAACAGCACAGCTAATTAAAGAAGTAAACGAAACCGTCCTGCTTGTACCAACAACAACAAGAACGCTTGAACAGTACAACAGGATAGATCTTGGAATAGGAATACCAAAACTTGCACTTGTATGCAACGGCGGAGTGTTGCTTGAAAACGGAGTTGAAAACGCTGAGTGGTATAACGAATCATTAAGACTTACTGAAAGTGCACACGATCAGTTACTGCTTACAGAAAAGATACTTGAGAACGATGAGAACAGATCTTTTGAGATACGAAATATAAGAGAACTGTTTGTGTTTACGAAAAGCGAAAAACCCGAAGAGTCGGTAGAAAATCTAAAAGAACAACTTGATACAGATAAAGTAGATGTATTTAATAACGGTGTAAAGGTGTATGTTGTACCAAAAATGCTCAGCAAAGGCAAGGCGATAGACAGACTAAGGGAAAAGCTTAATCCTGAGTTGATAATATCTGCGGGCGACAGTGAATTTGATATAACAATGCTAAACAGCAGTGATGTGCCGATAGCACCGAAAGACCTTGCAGATACAGCGAATCTGCCGGAAAAAACAATTGTAGTAGATGAGGGTATATTTTCTGAAAAGGTACTTGAAAGAGTGCTTCAAACAGCTAAATATTATAGCAATAATTGAGTATCTCAGTATATGTAAGACCTTGCTGTGACATCAGCTTTGCAAGAACTGGAGTAATGCCGGCTGTTTCGCCCGCAAAATCGGGTGAATAAAGCGTATCGTAAGGATCGGCGACAAGCGTTTTTGTATTGTTGGGTTTTGAACAGAAAGAGAGTGTGTTTGCAGGAGAGAGGGAGCCGTCTGCCGATGTAAGAAGTGCGGTATAGACGTTGTCGCAGTAAGAGCAAAGGGCGGTATAATCGCTTGAGAATTTATTCTTAAGTTCGCTTTCGCTAAGGTAAACGCTCTTATCTTTTGTGTTGATTGCAAGTGTGCCGTTTTCGTTTTCTATACAAAGCTGAGTGTGGAAGGCGATACAGAGGGATTTGACCTGATCTGCGGTAAAATCATTATCGCAGGCTGCTCCGACAAGTGAGTATAGAACGGATTTTGCAGAGCGTGAAACGGTTTTACCGTCAGAAAGGTCCGTAAAGGTAAGCGTGTCGGGAATAGGATAGCTGTCAGAGGATATGGCTGCCGAAACGGGAGTTGCCGCAGAGAGCGTGTACGCAGAAAAAATGTCGTGGTTTGCAAGTACGGGGATAAAAGCCATAGCAGTAATGATGAGAAAGAGGACGGGGAGATATTTTTTCATATTAATTCTTCCTTTCTGTTAAAAATTTCTATTGACATATTTTGTGAATTGTTATAATATTGTATTTGTGAATGTGTGTTTTTCAGCGTCTTGTACGCTATTTATATACATAAGAACGAAAATTTATGATTATAACTTCAACATTCTGAAAGGACGATCCAATATATGAAAGTTAAAGCAAGCTGGGCTGCATTTGTTCCGTTTACGGTGGGAGCGGTTGTACTGCATATATATCACCTTTTCTTTTTAGGAGGAGATGAGATAACGCAGCAGCTTTTTGGCGGTTATTCTCTTTTGATAAATAAAACTACCGAACCTGAGCTGATAGTAATACTGGCAGGTGTAATGTTAGCGTTTTTGTTACTGTTTAAGGTAATTGACAGAAAGACATCGGCGTATTGTGATATTAAGCGTGACGGGTTAGGCGGATTGTTTTTTGTATTATCGGGCTTACTGCTTGGCGTAGAGAGTGCAGTATCTCTTGTGACAGTATCTCCGGACAGTAAGACCTTAACGTCGGATTTTGCGATAAATATACTTGGTATAGGCACATCGCTTGTATTTGCAATAGCGGGAATGGGCTTGCTGGTAGGCTTTAATATTGCAAAAAGAATGCGTGCATGTATGCTTGTTCCAACGATCTGGGCGTCAATTCAAATGATAAAATCATTTGTGTCACACAGAGAACAAGCACCGTCGTTTTCGTTCTTTGACGTTTTTGTATGGGTATTCCTTACGGTGTTCCTGTTCCAGAACTCAATGGTACTTTGCGGAATCGAAATAAAAAATCCTGTTAAATCATCATTCACATACGGACTTATGTTTGTATTTTTCTCAGGAATATATACTATTTCAGAAATAAAGGGAAGCTTTGATGAATTAGGCTATTTAGAAATAACAAGACTTATTCCTCAGCTTCTGATAGCTTCACTGGGACTGTATGCGTTGTTTTCACTTGTTAGTCTTTCTTCAAAGATGATAACAAAAAAGAAAGCCGACGAACTGTATGGTTCTTTGTCTGAGGAGCAAAAGTCAGTAAAAAAATCATCAAAGAAAAATGACGATGACGAAGAAGAAAGCAATGAGCCAGAGGCAGCATTCGGAGTAGGAAGTACAAAGTACGTTACAGCAGAGTTTGAGAAAATCAGACTTGAGAAGGCAACAAAGAAAGCACAGGAGCGTACAGGAAAAATTCCCGGTACAACAAGTACGGACGATGACGATGAGGACGATGAAGAGCCTATGTCAACTCTTGATAAGATAGATCAGCTTATTATGGAGTTGTCTGACGATGCAAATAAGCAATAATGAGATATAAGAAACAATGTTGCAAGAAGGAGGGTTGATTTTTTGAAAAGATATGTTATTGCCAAATAAGCTTTGGCTATTTGGTATTGTATGAATATTAATTATAGCCATAGCTTTTCCTAAGATAAAAAAATAATTAGGAGGCAAATATGAGCTATATTAAGGCGGTAGATGTTTTGCCGCAAAACATTATAGAGTTAATACAACAATACATCGACGGAGAAAACATATACATACCCAAGAAGGAAGATGACCATATTGGGTGGGAGAGAAGTCGGGTGCAAGAGAAGAAATGTACCGCAGAAATGTCTTGATATATAAAGAGTATTTAAGCGGGATAAAGACGGGAGCCTTGGCTGAGAAGTATTTTCTTTCGGAGAAAAGTATTCAGCGGATTATCCGCAGTATGAAAATAAATGAGTCTGTGTAATGCAGGCTCATTCTTTATTATAATTGATTGTGAGGTAGAAATCAGGGAAATGATATGATATAATAAAGCTGTAAGATGATTTATTGAAAGGAGAATTGATATGGGACAGCTAAATTATATTACCTTGCGTGAACAGCCGCAGTTAAAAGAAGCCGCAGCGTTGTGGTTTCATGAAAAATGGGGTGTGCCTGAACAGGCATATCTTGATTGTATGAACGATTATTTGAGTAAAAAAACCGAATACGGTTGGTATCTTTGCTTAGACGGTGAGAGAATAGTTGCAGGAATGGGTGTAATAGAGAATGATTTTCACGAAAGAAAAGATCTTGCACCAAACGTATGTGCCGTATATACAGAGAAAGAGTATCGCTGTAAGGGGATTGCAGGGAAGCTTTTGAATATGGTTGTTGAAGATATGAGGGCAAAGGGAATAAGTCCGATTTACCTGATAAGCGATCATGTTGGATTTTATGAGAAATACGGCTGGGAATTTTTATGTATGGTACTGGGCAGCGATCCTGAGATGACAAGAATGTATATTCACAAATAAACAATAAAGAAGGAATAAATATGTTTAATTTGGAAACAGAAAGATTAACAATAACTGAGTTCACTCCCGATATGGCACAGGCAGTTCACGAAAATTCACTTGATGAAGATACACGCCGTTTTGTGCCTGACGAAGTATTTGAAACAGTAGAGGACGCAAAAGACACGATAGATTTTTTGATGTCACAGTATGGCGGTTGCGATGGGCCGCTTGTATATCCTGTTATCCTCAAGGACGGTACAAATGTAGGCTATGTACAGGCAGTACCGCTTGATGACGGTGAGTGGGAGATAGGTTACCATATCGGTTATAAATATACGAAGAACGGCTATGCCTCAGAGGCGGTAAAAGCGTTCTTGCCGATAATTATGAAGAAGCTTGATATCCAAAAGATAACTGGAATTTGTCTTTCCGAAAATGCAGCTTCAAGAAAAGTAATGGAAAAATGCGGATTTGTTCTGGAATTTGACGGAGTGGGACCGTATCAGGGCGACGAAGCGGAAATCTGTAAATATAGTTACACAATGGCTTAATGTTTTTGTAAATCGAATAAAAATAAGTATAAAATGAAATTTTACCGTTGACAAATCAGAAACTTTGTGATAGTATAATGTCACAGAATAAAATAAATCGCTGACGGGGACGGCTTGATGTAAGTGCTGTTTCAGAGAGTATCCGACATGGGCTGAAATCGGGTATAACAGAGGTATCAACGCACACCACCCCTGAGAGTTTGCCGAAATAAGGCAAAACGGTTGACACCGTTATAAAGTCACAATGAGGGCAGAAATTGATTTTCTGCTGAAATTGGGTGGAACCACGCTGAAAGTATCTGCGTCCCTTTTTAGGGGCGCAGTTTTGTTTTTTAATAAGAATGGAGGAAAGAAAAATGATTAATGTTGAACTTAAAGGCGGCGTTGTAAATCAGTATGAAGAAAATATAACGGCTGCCGAAATAGCAAAATCTATTAGCATGGGACTGTACAAGTCTGCTTGTGTATGCAAAATAGACTCAGTGGTGTCGGATTTGAGAACTCCGCTTACAAAAGATTGTAAGCTTGAAATACTCACTTTTGATGATGAGGAAGGCAAAAAGGCATTCTGGCATACAGCGTCACACGTTCTTGCACAGGCTGTAAAACATCTGTACCCAAATGCACATTTTGCGATAGGCCCCGCAATAGACAACGGTTTTTACTATGATTTTGATGTAGAGAAGGCATTCTCTCCCGATGACCTTGAAGCTATCACAAAAGAGATGAAAGCGATAGTAAAGAGCGGACTTGAGGTAGAGAGGTTTGAGCTTCCGCCGAAAGAAGCAATGGAACTTCTTGAGAGCATGAACGAACCGTACAAGGTGGAGCTTGCGAAGGAGCACGCAGACAAGGGAGAGCATATTACGTTTTATAAGCAGGGAGATTTTACAGATCTTTGTGCAGGCCCACACCTTATGAGTGTTGCACCGATAAAGGCAGTAAAACTTACGGCTTGTACAGGTGCATACTGGAGAGGCGATTCGACAAAGGCACAGCTTTGCAGAGTATATGGTACGGCATTCCCGAAAGCGTCACAGCTTGAAGAACACCTTGCACAGCTTGAAGAAGCACGCAAGAGAGATCACAACAAATTAGGCCGTGAGTTGGAGCTGTTTACAACGACAGATGTTATCGGACAGGGCTTGCCGATATTGCTTCCAAAGGGCGCAAGAATAATACAGCTTTTGCAGAGGTTTGTTGAAGATGAGGAGCAGAAGAGAGGCTGGCTGCTTACAAAAACACCGTTTATGGCAAAGAGCGATCTATATAGGATCTCAGGTCACTGGGACCACTATAAGGACGGTATGTTTGTATTGGGCGATGAGGAGAAGGATAAAGAAGTGTTTGCACTTCGCCCGATGACGTGTCCGTTCCAGTATCAGGCATATCTTAACAGACAGCGTTCGTACAGAGATCTTCCGCTCAGATACAACGAAACATCAACGCTTTTCAGAAACGAAGCAAGCGGCGAAATGCACGGACTAATTCGTGTAAGACAGTTTACGATCTCCGAAGGACATCTCATGTGCCGTCCCGATCAGCTTGAAGATGAGTTTAAAAATTGTCTGGAGCTTACGACATTTATGCTTAAAACGCTTGGACTTTATGAAGATGTATCATACCGTTTCTCACAGTGGGATCCCGATGACAGAGAAAAATACATCGGAACGCCCGAACAGTGGGATGAGGCTCAGGGCGTAATGAAGAGAATACTTGACAAGCTTGAAATTCCATACAAGATAGGTGTTGGCGAAGCTGCATTCTACGGCCCGAAGCTTGATATTCAGATCAAGAACGTATTCGGCAAGGAGGATACGCTCATCACAATACAGATAGATCAGATGCTTGCAGAGAAGTTTGGAATGGAGTATGTTGATAAGGACGGTACGAAGAAGAACCCGTACATTATCCACAGAACGTCTATCGGCTGCTATGAGAGAACGCTTGCACTCCTGATAGAGAAGTATGCAGGTGCGTTCCCGATGTGGCTTGCACCAACTCAGGTAAAACTTCTGCCGATTGCAGACAGACACCTTGATTATATCTATGAGGTTAAGGCAAAGCTGGAGGCAAAGGGTATCCGCTGCGAAGTAGATGACAGAAGCGAAAAGATCGGCTACAAGATAAGAGAGGCACAGCTTGAAAAAGTACCGTATATGCTTCTTTGCGGCGATAAGGATATTGAAGCACAGGTTGTATCTGTTCGTTCAAGGAAGAAGGGCGACATGGGTGCTATGACGGTTGAGCAGTATCTTGATATGATTATGGAAGAGATAGAAACAAAAGCACTTTAATATTAGATGACAACAGCTGCAGCAGGAGAGTATATTTTGCTGTGGCTGTTATAATAATATGGACGATCGAAAAATATTTGTGGTAAAGCTTATAGCGTAGAAAAAAGTTGTAATAAAAATCATAATATATTCGAATTCTTCAGATAAACTTTAGATTCAAGTGATATTATTAATATAGAAAAAGAATAAAGAGATAAAATAAAGTGGTTTAACATTAACGGTAAAAATATTATAAGGAGTGTACTGTTTATGAAGAAAACATTGTCAATTATTCTATCGGCTGCAATGATTATGTCGTATGCCGTAATTAGTGCCGCTGCGGAAGAAAACGAAGTATCGGTAAATTACGAAGAGAAGCAAGTATCAGTGTCGCCTGTACCGGGCAGCGGAGATAATATGGAATTCACCTGCCTGTTTCGAAGCGATCTTCCGGAGATTCCGTTTGTAAATGTGGAGGATTATTTAGGACAGGTGTTTGTCTTGGAGAAAGAATCAACATCTCTTGGCAGCGGAGTTTACAAGCTTGAAAACGGAGATTATTCGATGACGATTGACGCCGACAAGGATACGGTATCGTTTGATTTGTTTGAGGGATTTTTAGGCAGCAATATCAAAAATGGAGTTATGCCCTCATACGATTTTATTGAGCAAGGATCACCGTATGAATATGTCGGAGATGCACAGGAATCACATTTTGATCTTTCAAAATATGATCTGGATATAGTAGAGAAGGACGGCAAGGTTTACTTCCCGTATTGTACCTTAAATGATATGTTTGAAGAAGCAGGCACAATAATGAGGTACAGAAACGATAAGCTTAGCATGACGGGAACAATGAATATTATGGGTGCGAAGGGACGCTTTGACGATAACCGCAGCAAAGAGTACGCACAGTTTTCATATGATGAGTTGTGCTTTACAATAGATAATTTTTGCGGAAGGCCTTCAAATGCACTGCTTACAAACAGCATTAAAGACAACGGACTTGATAAAGCGTTAGATTCATACAACAGTATAACTCCACGTGTAAAGGAATTGCTCTTGTCTGAAAACATTGAGGAATATTGTATGGGCCTTGTGTTCTTACAGAGTTATCTTTATGACGGCGGTCACACGAACATTGTGTATAGCCTGAGTGACAGACTTGCATACTATGGCGTAACAGATCTTAAGAGTGCTGTGAAGAAAGTATTCGGTGATGAAGAGAATGAGGATATAAAAGAGATACTTTCCATTGAAGATGGTGAAAAATCATTCCAAGAAAAAGCTCCGTATCTTACTGATGAGAAGTCAAAAGCTTACAAAAGCTTTGAAACAATAAAGCAGTGGCAGGGTGCTGTGCTGAGCAAAGCAGGCGATACATATTTCTTTAATTTTGATTCGTTTAGTTACAGTGCGGTAGCACCTTTCAAAGAGGCTTTGGATTATGCACAGGAACACGGTGCAAAGAATTTCATAATAGATATGTCATTCAACGGCGGCGGTGATGATGTAATCGCAGCGTACATGTTATCACTCATGTGTGATAATTACGACTTCAGAGAGCAATATGTAGCTTCAAAAAACATAGTGAAGTTTAAGGCACGTTTTGACAAAAACCTGGACGGCGTAATTGACGAAAAAGACGATCAGGTTAAGTATGATTTCAGATTTGCAGTTTTAGGAACAATAGGATCATACTCATGTGCAAATATATTCCCGTGTATGGCTCAAGATAAAGGCGTATGCATTATAGGCGAAAAGACAGCGGGTGGATCATGTGCGGTAGTACCAAGACTGCTTGCAAACGGAACGGGAATTAACACTTCCGGATATATGATGTATCTTCGTGAGGACGGCAAGGACGCTGATGCAGGTGCAGAACCCGATGTTATTTTGCCCGGTCTTGACAAGGATTACAAAAACTTCTTTGATATAGACGCTATTAACAAAGGTATAGCAGAGTTTTACGGCGATCCTATACAGCAGAAGATAGGAGTATACGGAGATATCGACGGTGACGAAAAGGTATCTGCAAAAGACAGCTTACTTATTCAGCGTTATGTAATCAAATCAGTACAGTTTGACGAAACTCAGCAAAAAGCCGCAGATGTAAACGGTGACGGAAAGATAACAGCTAAAGACGCTCTTGAAATACTGCGTTACAGTATTGGTTATCGCAGTGCAGACAGCAAGGTAAATCAGCCGTTAAGTTAAAGATGAATAGATGCATATTAGCTGAACTTCTAAAAACTGATAAAAACACCATAATATAATACTTAAGGGAGAACAAGGTTTAATGTGTTCTCCCTTATTTAATAATAATGTAAGGTGAAATCGGAGCTAAACGGTTTTTTACAACGAATTTGAGGAAGCAAATAATATATATAAATACAGCGGACGCCGAAACGAATGGCAAAAAAGCCATGACAGAAATACTCATGTCATGGCTTTAAATTATCTGATAAGTTTTGGTATCTCAATATACGAAACAATTTTGTCCGTTTCATCGTCGATATTCCAGTTAACCTCTTTGCCCAACAGCTTATTTAATGCGATGTTGGGGATATTAACATTTGAAGCAAGACAGCTCATTTGCAGACCGCCCGACATTCTTGTATTGACTTCCAGCAGATAAAGCTGACCGTCTTTATAGCGGAACTGCACGTTGCAGGGGTACTGGAGATTCAGCCTGTTGAGCACGTTAGCAGTTGTGCTGATTATCTCAGTGTCATAAACAACACGTTCGTGACGTACTGGGCTTTTTATTCTTGGAACGGCAATTGTGCCGGAGTCCGTTCTCAGACAGTCAACGCTTACTTCGTTTCCTTCCAAGTACGGCATTACCATAAGTTCGTCAAAGCTTTCTCTTGTTGAGAGGGCTGCGTATAAATCATCATAGCTTATAGATGTTCCTTGATATACTCTGAGTCTGTCGAACTCGTTTACTTTTTCTGCAATTTTGCGAAAACTCATTCCGCCTTCGTCACGCACAAATTTTATACAAATCTGCTCGTAGTTTTTCCGAAGTGCAGTATAAGCTTCTGCAAACTGCTGTGCGTTGGTTACGCTGTAATAGTCGGGTATGCGAACGTTTTCGTAATTCTTGAAGAATTCGTAAGTTGAGGCTTTGTTTTCAAGCAGGCTTACCGTTTTGTAATCATCTACAAGCACCTTAACGCCTATTTCCTCAAATTTATCCTTACATCTGCTGACGTCCGTCATGCATCTTCTCGGCACAAATACGTCAACATCGTGTTTTTTACAAAAATCAAGGCAAAACCTTATGTATTCGTCGCCCTTGAGCGGAGAATCTTCGTACCACTCGTCACAAACTTTCTGTATAACGCTGTCAAGCTGGAGGTTTGTGCCAATAATGTGTATTTCTTCTTCTGCGTCATCTTTCATAAGCTCTATAAGCCTGTACGCTGTACTGAACCAGTGATTGAACCAAACTCGTATCATATACATCTTCCTCCTGATTAAGCGTCTGCAAGTTTCTTAATAATTCCGCAGGTCTTGTAATGAGTAAGCGGATAATATTCTATCGGAACATGTTTTTCTTCTGCAAGTCTTACAATATGAGCCAATTCGTCGGCACCTTTATACTTTTCGTCAATAAGAACTATCCATGGCACACGTCTTAGCAGTACTCTTGTTGTTTCGCCAATACCCGGTTTTACAAGGTTAATGTCGTCTATGGAGAAGTGCTGTGCAATCGCTTTTACCTCATCAAGACCCTGACCTTGCAAAATTCTGTCGGGAATGTCGGAGTTAAGCTCAAATTCGTTCTCTATTGCATTAATAAATTCATAAGACAAATCGCTGTCGGTAAGCTCACCGTAATAAACCGCACCGTGAAAATCATCTTTTCCGATTATATCGTCACGCAGAAATGTTCTGCTTACAAGTCCGGATACAGTGCTGTTAAGGCATGAACTTGGGATAAGTATGTCGTCGTGTGTACCGCACAGTTCGGTAACGTTTGCGGGATCTGCAAGTACGGCGATATCGCACGATACATCAGGAAACTGCGATAATTCCTTTTTGAGTTCTCCTAAGATAGCCCCTTTTCCTATCCAGCCATCTACAAAGAGCAGATTTTCAGCACCGTATTTTTCAATGAGAAAGTTAAGTGCGTTTTTGTCAATACCACGTCCTCTGATTATTGAGATAGAGTAGTGCGGAACGTTGATATTGTATTTTTTTGCGATATATCTTTTTATGAGTATGCCTATCGGTATTCCGGCCCTTGCAAGAGAAACAAGTACAACGTTATTTCCTTTTTGTTCAATTATTTTATCGGAGAGTTTACCTGTTGCAAGTGCGGTAGGCTTTGCGTAAGTTTTGAGAGCCTCTTTATATACCTGCATATACTTTTGTGTGGGAACATACTCAATGGGAAGCATTTCGCAGTAGTGTTTGCCTGACTGTATGAGTCGCTCACGTTCTTCTGTGGGCTGAGGCTGTACAAGACCAGTTACGTCTTTTAGCAAAAGTATAACGTCATCTTTTGAATATGATGTTTTTACAAGATTATCTTTGTTCATCTTGACACCACCTGTATATTGTAATATTATCGTTTCCGACGGATTTAAGTGCATTAATAAGAGTATAGCATCCGACGGGCGAATTGTTAATGCTGTCGGTTATGATAATAACCTTGTCGTATTTTTTCAGGTCATAAATAAACGTTGTGCGGTTATCATCATAAAAGCTTGCAAGCTCAAACCTTGTGTGTACGGGATATATATCCTCAGTGCTAACGGCGATAGGGCTTCTGGTTGTTGAGTGTGTAACTGCATTAATGCCCTGAGTGTTGAGTGTCATTGCGGTATAAAGTGCGGGATACATAAACTCCTCAGTGCCAATAACAAGGACACTGTCTGATGTGTTAATGCCTGCACTGCTGTATATATAGTCTGCAAGACCTTTGCACGCTTTGTCATACGCTTTGCTTTCGCAGATACGTCTAGTGTTCAAGTAAGGTTTTGGAACGGCAGTTTCTGTATAGTCGGTAAGGGATACGTCTTTTGTGATAAACTTTCCGTCACCTTTGAAGCTGTCTGCAATGTCGGTAAAAGTATCATGCTGAGTTTTGACAAGGTAATGTACGTCGATATCCTTTGCCTTATACTTGGCAAGATGTTCTTCGTCCATACCGTTTAAGAGAGAGGCAACGGAAAACTTCACCTTTTTGGTGTATGTTTTTTCGATAATCTCAATTATTTTCATAATAGTATTGCCCGTTGTGACCTCATCTTCCGCAAACACTATTCTGTCGATGTTGTTTATGATATAATCAATGTCGTTTTTAACAAGCTTTTGTTCTGTTGCGTGGCTGTGAGATTCTGTAAAATAAAGATAATCCACACCGTCTATCGGTTCTCTTGTTGTTTGTATATAATACGAACCAAGAGTAACGGCAAGTCTTGCACCGATAGCGGTAGCAGTTTCGGCAAAGCCTGCAATAAGAATAGTTTCGTTTTTGTATGCGGTTATCAGTTTTTCTGCAAGCGTATCGAAAACATCAAGAGCGTCTGAGCCTTTTACGGGAATATGCTTACCCTGAAGCCTGTTTACAACAAGGTAACTGCGTTTAGTGTTGTTTTCACGCTTTGCGATGCGAACCATATCTTCTTGTGTATAGTTTCTCATATCATACACCTCATATCAGTAGTTAATGCCATAGACATCGGCAAGGAGCTTAACTTTTTCAGCCCAGATACAGTGGGTTTTATACTCATTCATGCGTTCGTTGCCCTGACTTCCGGCGACAAGAGATGCTGAGTTCATACTCCAGTTGAGAATGGAATGAGCGTCCTCAATATCTTTCTTGTTTACTTTGTAAGCTTTGTTTACTACTTCGATTTGTTTTGGGTGAATGACGGTCTTGCCGATAAAACCGCAAAGCTGATCGCCCACGATTTCGTTTTCCATTCCTTCTTCCCAGTTGTAGCCGTGGAAATACTCCCACACCGGACCTGAGATAACATAATCAAGACCAAACACTGTTACAATATCGCTGAATATGGAAGATACAGGTTTAATGTCGTGGATACTTTCATCACAGTGACGTCTGAAACCAAAAAGCTTGCACAGGTCATTACCGCCGACACGAATATTAAGCACAAGCGGTTCAATTCTTTTGAGTTTATCCTTGATAGCATAAAGAATATCATAGCGGTTTCTGATATCAATCATAGACGGACTTTCAAGAATAGGCATCATATAGATAGTTCTGTTGTATTTTTCGTTAATTGCAAGAATCTTATTTATGTATTCGTCTGCTGTATCGGGAATAAATTTTGGAATAATAAAACCTGTAATAAGCTTTTGTGAGTCGCCAAGTTCGGACATAAGTCTTTCTATCTGTTCGCTTTGACGAACACGGATAAAGATTTTAGGAATAAAAAAGCTTTTCTCTTTACTGCTTTCATAAATTTTACATAAGGATTTAATCATAATTTGTTCTGCTTCGGAAACAAAATCATCGTTAATTGTATCTTCAAGACAAAGGGCAAGTGAATAAGGTTTGCAGAACCTTTCAGTAATTATTGAACGAGAGATCGTTTCGTTATTTGCAGGGCAGTAAAGCAAAGCACCTACGCTGTAATAAATCTTTTTATTCTTCATATATATATAACTCCTGTCAATTAAGAATTTTCTCAAAAAACAATGAAACTCTCCAAAAAATGTTTCAAAGTAAATTATATCATAAATCAGAATAAAATGGTAGATATTTTTTGTGTTTTGTGGTAGAATTGTTGTGTAAAGATATAATCGAAAAAGTTGAATTTATTATACAAATTCGTGAAAACGTGAGGAAGTGAGCATAATATCATGGAAAACATTATTGCAAAATCGGAGCAAATCAGGACAATAACCGATTTTATGAATTACGGCTCTAATAACGGTACGTTTGTAAGAATTGTCGGAGAGGACAGCAATTTATTGTCCGAAATAACAAAAATGGATACTGAGTTATCGCTTCTTGCCGTATCAGGGAAGCTATCATACAAGCGAATACAGGCACTCCCGAATGTATCCGAACCAAAAGATGTAGAATTCTATACGGAGTGCTACAACGACTGGATAAGGAACGGCAGAAGAAGAATACTTTCAAAACGAATGTTAAGTATAGACAAAGCAGACGAAAAGCTTTCTTCTGCGATAAATGAGGTTGCAAGGCAACTGAGAATACTAAGACCAAAACTAACGGATTCAATGGAGAAAAATGCTGTCATAAAGATTTTGTATCGTTTTGATGAGTTGATGAAGGGGTTTTCGGATCAAAAAGGCTTTTATCAAAGTGCAAAGATTGCAGCGGATAACGTAACAAAGGAGCAGGATTATCTGTTTTTTTACATGTTGTCGCTGATGGGCATAAATGTACTGCTGATTCAGAACAGAAGTGATATAGATATATATCAGAAACAGCTTAAAATATCTGCATGTACGGTAACCGGGCATTTAGGAAGCAGTATTATTCCCGAGTACAGAGAACCGCTTGCGTTAAGGGAGGAAACTCCCTATGAACGGCGGAGGTCACAGCCCGAAGTATCGGTAAGACGTGCCCCCGAAACTTCAACTTCAAACCCGACGGTAAGAGTGAACATACCTCCAAGACCGTCTAAGAATATGCCCGTACAAAACACACCGCATACGCCGCCTGTAAGAAGTACACCTCAAACAATATCTTCAACAAGAACAGCACCGCAGACGCAGCAGACATCAAGAAACATTAAGGTGACACTGCCTCCAAGACCGGATAGAAAAAGAAATACAACTTCTCATCAGCCGTCTCAGCCGATGAGAAATACATATACGTCAAATCTTACGAACAGTACGCCGCGAGTACCGCAGCCGTCTCAGACAATGAGAAATACATATACGTCAAATCTGCCGCAGCCGTCCCAGACAGTCAGGGGAATAATTCCTCCGCAGGTACAGCCGATAATGGGTTCGTTTGGTGGTGCAAGACGTGAATTATCATACGAACAGCTTGCAGGACTTGCAGTGTCGATAGTGCAGATACTTGTATTCAAGGGAAGTGCAAACTTCAACCGTCAGCCCGATACGGTCGGTTCGGGTATCATGATAGGGGCTCAGGGATATATTCTTACTAACTGCCATGTTGCGGAATGCGGCAAACTGTACGGAGTTCGTGTTGAGAATGACAACAATATCTACTACACGAACAAAATGATAAAGTATCATAGAGATCTTGACCTTGCTGTGCTGAGAATAGAAAGACGTCTTAATCCGCTTCCCGTTTTTAAGGGGCAAGGCGGACTTTCAAGAGGACAGAGGGTTGTAGCTATCGGAAGTCCTATGGGACTGTTTAATACGGTTTCTGACGGTATAATTTCGGGATTTCGTGAAATAGACGGTGTAAATATGATACAGTTCACCGCTCCGATATCTCCGGGAAGTTCCGGCGGAGCAGTTCTTAATATGTATGGAGAGGTAATAGGAATAAGTACAGCAGGCTTGAAATACGGTCAGAATATTAATCTTGCAGTACCGTATGACGCTATAAATATGTTTTGCGGTAACTTTATGTGACGCTGATAACAATAAATTTATGAATAAAAAAATAAATTCTAAAAAAATATATTGTTAAAGCTGTTTGAATATGGTATAATCACTGTGTGAAGGTATAACTAAGGAGATGAAAATTATGAATAACAATATGTTTAACTCCACAAATGCTCCTGCGAATGCAAATATGTATCCACAGAACAATAATTTTGTTGGCGGAAATATGTATTCTCAGAATAATAGCAATGTGGGTGGAAGTGTGTATCCACAAAATAATGTGGGCGGAAATGCGTATCCGCAAAATAATGTGGGCGTAAATATGTATCCACAGAATAATAATGCGGGCATAAATATGTATCCACAGAATAATAATGCGGGCATAAATATGTATCCTTCAAATAATAACGCATACCGTCCTGTATATAACGGTGTGGGCAACAGACTTCCAAAGAAAAAAACAAAGGTAACGTTTAATGCTCCCGTTACGCTTACTTTTGTTATAGTGTGCTTTGTTGCGCTTATACTAAGCGATCTTACAAGCGGTTTTACAAACGATTTGCTTTTCAGCGTGTATCGTTCGTCCCTTCTCAACCCGTTTACGTTAGTCAGGTTTTTCGGACATGCGATAGGTCATGCAGACTGGTCGCACCTGTTGGGCAATATGATGTTTATTCTGATATTGGGGCCGCTTCTTGAAGAAAAGTATGGTTCAAAGACTATACTGTTTATTATGGTGACTACTGCGTTTGTAACCGGCGTTGCAAGTTTCATACTTTTCCCTGATATACAGCTTCTTGGCGCAAGCGGTATAGTATTTGCATTGATACTGTTGTCGTCATTTACAAGTATAGGAGAGGGAGAAATTCCGCTTACGTTTATTCTGGTTGCGATACTTTACATCGGTGAGCAGGTTTATGACGGATTGTTTCTTGAGGATAATATTTCAAACTTCACTCATATCCTCGGAGGCATTTGCGGTGCGGTATTCGGATATCAGTTGAATAAGAAAAAGAAAAAACCTCAGACAGCGTCGGGTACGTCATCTGTTTCGGGGAACTTTCAGAACGCGGGAAATAATGGTACATACTACTAATATAGCTGCAGGGTGAAGTTGTATTATGTTTGAACATAAGAGTATTCGGCGGTTAGATGATTTTTTTCTGCCGCTTGATAAAAGACAAGAAAGATCGGTGTTCTTTTACAGAATATCGGGTTATAATAAGAATATTGATGATTTTATACTTAAATACTATAATACTGCTCTGAAAAACGGTACGGTGATTGAAAACGGCATACCAAACCCTACGGGAGAGAATTTATCGTTCTTTTCGGATATGATGGGCCATCAGTTCTTTCTGGATAAGGATTTTATAGAGAGAGCTATGTCAAGGTGGCTGCCAAGAATGAAGGTAATGGCAAGAGGCGATATGTCGGGGGCACTTTACCGTGCGTTGTCGTCGCTCAAGAATATGGGAAAAAACGACAATGTCGTGAAGAACGCCTACATTAAGTTTATGTGTTGGCTATATTATCGTTTTGAGAGCGTAGTAAACAGGCTAGGCGATAACGATGTTCCTAAAATCCTTTATGAGGGCAGTATCGGAAGGTATGAGCTCTTGCTAATATCGATACTGTGCTGTGCAGGGTGCGATGTCGTACTGCTTCTAAACCACGGTGAGGAAGAATATCGTTCGATAGATACAAGAGGAGTGCTGTCAAGCAAGCTTGAAGTTCCTGATATGAAACCGTTTCCGGAAGGCTATGGAGTAGCGTATATAAGAGAAAAACAGAAGAAAGCCGACGCACTCAGAAGACTCTACGGCGAACCTCCCACAGTAAGAAACTGCACTAACGCATGGCTTGAGGGCAATATATTTGAGGATATAAAGAAACCGCCCGTAACACGAGGAAAAGATCCGCATTTGTTTTACAATGCTTTTTGCAGGATAAACGGAGCGGAGGACAAGGTTATGTATGAGAATGAGCTTTATCAGTTTTATCTTGAGATAAAGAACGGAGGAAGAACGTTCTGCATAGTGGAAAAGGAGATTCCTGTTCCAACTGCCGAAGAAGTAGCAAGACTGAATAAGCGAAACTATACCACAAAAGAGGAAATGATTAGAGATTTGATAAGCAAGGTGAAATGTCCGTTTGATGTTCAGCTTGAGAGAATTATCAGAACAGCCTTTGTGGATATAGTAACAGAGATGTCGGAAGCTCAGAATATGAATATAAATAAGCTTACAAGTAAAGCCGTATATGTTCTGTGCTGGTTTTTGAGATATTTTGATGTTTTGTTTAACAACTGGCATATGCCTTTTGTTTCACTGTTTGTATATTTAGGAGGCTGCAGGAACGATAACGAAGCTTATTTTCTAAGGTTTCTTGCAAGACTTCCGTGTGATGTGCTGATACTTGTGCCAAATCTGAACAAACGCTGCGCACTTGATGATAAGGTGTTGTTTGAGCAGAATAATCAGCAGTCGATAAATATAGAGAATTATCCGACGGAAAGCAGCGGTATTCGCATGGCAACGGTTGCGTATCATGCCGAAAGAGAGTTAGACGAGATAATGTACAGCAATTCGGGAATGTACAGGAATTTCCAGTATTCAAAGGCGAATGCTGTAACGCTGCGTACCATGTATGAGGAAATAGCAATATTATGGGAGCAGGAGATGAGGTTTCGCCCGAATTTCAGTACGGTTGACAACATAGTTAATATGCCTGTAATTTTTGCAAAGGTATCAGGTGTGAAGGACGGAGATATTACAAAATACTGGCAGGGTATAAAGCAGCTTATAAATGAGGATACACTTGTAATAACGTCCGCACCATATATAGATTACAGCGTGCGAAATGCACTGGGAATAAATACAACGGAGTGTTTTAAGAACGGAAGGGTTCAGAAAAACACAATATATAACAGCCGTTACTATCAGTACAGTATGCTAAGGCCTGAAACGCAGGAGTATATACTTGACAAACTGCAGATACTTATAGATTCACGCATAATTGCAGGAACTTTTGCAGACGGAACAGAGTATAATATTGTTTCTCAGATACTGAATATGCCGACAGAGATAGTAAGGCTGATACAGAAGTTTGACTTCACAAAACGCAATCCAAAGGTAATATATATAAATACTTCGGAAAGACCAATATCGCCTGCGGATGCCACGTTAATGGCATTTTTAAATGTTGTGGGATTCGATGTGCTGTTCTTTGTACCAACAGGATATCAGACGATAGAAAGATTTTACACAAGACCTGTGGTAGATGAACATCAGATCGGTGAATATATGTATGACTTGCAGATTCCAAACTTCGGCGTGCCTTCGGGTGCAACGGGAAAGCCTGCAAAACAGTCATGGATACAAAAAATCTTTAAGAAAGGGAAGTAGGGAAGATTTATGGGAATTGATTTCAACAAAACACCGGTACAGCCTCAGCAGCCTGTACAAAGTCAGCCTGTGATCGATATTACTCCTGCAGAGGAGAAACAGGAGTATAATATTGTTGCACAGAGAGAAACTTGGAACACTCAGCTTGTCGGTTCTAAGGAGGTAGATACTCTTGTAAGCAGAATTGACCTGAGTAACGTAAACAGTATTGTTACATTCGGAGCAGACGCAGCAAATGAAATTGCAAAAGCGTCCGACGTTGTACTTCGTAATGTGAATTTATCTCAGCTTGATGACGCAAGCGAGATGCTTGGAACACTTGCAAAAATAATGAGTGTGTTCGATATAGACGAGATAAAGGAAAATCCCGGATTTTTTGACAAGCTGTTTGGCGGTCAGAAAAAGAGGATAGAGAAAATTCTTGGAAAATACAATAATATGGGCGAACAGGTCGATAAGATCTATGTACAGCTGAAAACGTATGAATCCGAGATAAATCAGTCAAATAAGAACCTTGAGGATATGTTCAACGCAAATGTCGAATACTATCATCAGCTGGTAAAGTACATTCTTGCAGCAGAGCAGGGTTGTCAGGAGATAGAGTCGTATATCGGCAAGCGTAAGCAGGATCTTTCTGATACCGGCGATACAGCAATTCAGTTTGAGATACAGTCATGTGAGCAGGCTTTGGCTATGCTGGAGCAAAGAACACATGACCTCAGAACAGCAGAGAGTGTTGCAATGCAGTCAATACCGCTGATAAAGACAATGGAATACAGCAACCTTAATTTGATAAGGAAGATAGATTCTGCATTTATAATCACTCTGCCGATATTTAAACAGACGCTTGCACAGGCAATAATGCTCAAACGTCAGAAAATACAGGCAGATGCAATAGCTGCTCTTGACGAAAAGACTAACGAAATGCTGATAAAGAATGCACAGAATGCAGTTGAACAGTCAAAACTGATAACACAGCTTTCAACAGGAAGTTCAATCAAGGTAGAAACACTGGAGACCACATGGAAAACAATCATGGACGGAATTCAGGAAACACAGGCAATACAGGCAGATGCAAAGAAGCAGCGTGCCGATGCAAAGGTAAGACTTGAACAAATCAAGAATGATTTTTACAAGAATTACCATATACCAAACTAACATCAAAAAACATTAAAATGGGAGGAATTTATTATGGCAATTAATCTTTCAAAAGGACAAAAAGTAGATCTGACAAAAGGTAATCCAAGCTTAAAGAATCTTATGGTAGGCCTTGGCTGGGACGTAAACGCATTTGACGGCGGATATGACTTTGACCTTGATGCTTCGGCATTTGTACTTGGTGCAAACGGACTTTGCCCGACAGATAAGGACTTTATCTTCTACGGCAACCTCAAGCACGCAAGCGGTGCAGTTGAGCATATGGGCGATAACCTCACAGGTGCGGGCGACGGCGACGATGAGCAGATCATGGTTGATCTCTCAAAGATTCCGGCTAATATTGAGAGAATTGCATTCACGGTTACTATTTATGATGCAGAGTTAAGACGTCAGAACTTTGGTCAGGTTTCCAACGCTTATATCCGTATAGTTGATATGGTAACAGGACAGGAGATCATTCATTACGATCTGGGAGAGGATTTCTCAATAGAAACAGCTATCGTAGTAGGTGAGATTTATAAGCGTGACGGCAACTGGAAGTTCAACGCAATAGGCAGTGGTTTCCAGGGAGGACTTGCAGCACTTTGCGGTCATTACGGAATAGAAGTAGCCTGATTAATATAGATAGAAAGAAGAAGCACTGTCTGTACGGGAGTGCAGACGGTGCAGTTAATATATATTTGGGAGGCTTTTATAATGACGGTCAATTTGGCTAAAGGTCAGAAGGTAAGTCTTACAAAGGACAGCCCCGAGATAAAAAGACTGGTCGTGTGTATGGGCTGGGACGTAAATGCGTATGATACAAGAGAGGTATTTGATATAGATGCATCGGCGTTTATGCTTGGTGCAAACGGAAAAGTAGCAGATTCAAGAGATTTTGTATTTTACGGAAACCTTGCACATACATCGGGAGCGGTAGTACACAGGAGTAATATACCCACAAACAGCGGTGATGACGCACAGATCATAGTTGACCTGATGCTTATGCCCGAAAATGTTCTTAGGATAGCATTTACAGCGACAATATATGACGCAGAGGACAGAGGACAAGGGTTTGGACAGGTAAGCAATGCATATATACGAATTATTGACGAACAGACAAATACCGAATTAATGAGATATGATCTTGCGGAGAGTTTTTCCGAAGAAACGGCGGTTGTTTTCGGAGAGATGTATAAGAATAACAGCGAGTGGAAATTCAATTCTATTGGAAACGGCTACCAGGGTAATCTTGCGGCACTTTGTGACCGCTACGGTGTAGAAGTCGGATAATATGGGAGTGAGATAAATGTCAGTAAATTTGCAAAAAGGACAGAAAGTAAGCCTTTCTAAGGTTGGACTTACAGCCGGTATAGGCGGCGGACTGTCAAGCATAGTAGTAGGACTTGGCTGGGACGAGGCAAAACAGGCAGGCGGCGGACTTTTCGGAGGATTTTTCGGACGTCAGCAGGATTTTGACTGTGACGCATCTGCAATTCTTTTGAGAAACGGCAGACTTGTAAATAAAAGTGATGTAGTGTATTTTAACAATCTAACACATTTCACAGGTGCAGTAAAGCACATGGGAGATAATCTTACAGGAGGCGGCGACGGAGATGACGAACAGATCGTGATCGACCTTAACAGATTACCGCCGGAGTATGACAGAGTTGTTATTGTTGTAAATATATATCAGGCATATACCCGCAACCAGCATTTCGGCATGATAAACAACGCTTTTATCAGACTTGTAAATATGGCTAACGGTCAGGAAATGTTAAGATATAACCTCACTGAAAATTACGGCGGAATGACAGCGATGATTTTCGGAGAGATATACAGACATGCCGGAGAGTGGAAGTTTAATGCGGTAGGTTCGGGAACAAAAGACGGTTCCATAGGTGATCTTGCACAAAGATATGCTTAAAATAATCATTATCGTACACAGGAGAAGCGTTATATGCGTTTCTCCTTGATGTGCGTTTTGATAAATAAATTATTAATTAATAACAGGGGGTATTTTTAGTGAAATACAACGGACTAACCGACAAAGAAGTCGAAAAGTCAAGGGAACAACACGGTTCGAACGTGATTCCTGATTCCGAACCCACGACATTCTGGGCGGAATTTAAGGAAACATTCGGAGATCCAATGATCAAGATACTGCTTGTAATAGCAGCTATAATGATAGTAATGTTCTTCTTCGGAAAAGCTAAGATTTATGAGCCAATAGGTACAATAGTAGCGATATTGGTTGTTGCAACGGTATCCGCAAAAACCGGAGTTGCAAGCGACACTAAGTACAGAGAGCTTAAAGACAGCACGGAGAAGGACAAATGTAAGGTGTATCGTAACGGTCTTGTAACCGTTATCGATATGGACGATGTTGTTGTTGGCGACAAGGTGCTTTTGCAGTCGGGCGATAAGATACCGGCAGACGGTGTTCTTATTGACGGTAAACTCAAGGTAGATAACTCTGCGCTTAACGGTGAGGCTGAGGAGTGTAAAAAGACAGCCGCTGAGGGAGAGGTAGAATTCCCTGAGGATATTACCGGTGACACATTTGTAGATAAACATTCACTATTCAGAGGTGCGGTAGTATTTGACGGCGAAGGTGTTCTTGATGTAAGAAAAGTCGGCCTTAAAACTATGATGGGTAAAATGGCTGAGGAAATGCAGGAAGATGAGCCTGATTCTCCGCTTAAAGTTAAGCTTGCAAAGCTTGCAGGTCAGATATCCACATTCGGTTACATCGGTGCGGGAGTTATTACATTACTATATATTGCATACTTTATATTCTTCCAGCCAACGGCAGCAGGTACAACAGGCCCGGCAGCATTCTTTGGTCAGGATATAGGAATAATAATTCAGAAGTTTGTTGATGCAGTATCACTTGCAGTAGTTATCATAGTATGTGCGGTTCCAGAGGGACTCCCGCTAATGATTTCGCTTGTTCTTATGCAGAACACAAGCAAAATGCTGGATCATAACGTACTTGTTCGTAAGGCAGAGGGTATTGAAACAGCAGGTTCGCTTAATATTCTGTTCAGCGATAAGACAGGTACTATAACAAAGGGTAAGCTTGAAGTAGTAGAGTTCTTCACAGCAGACGGAAAGACAATTCCGATTGCAGATCTGAGTAAATCAAGCAAGGTAAAGGGACTGGTTGACCTTGCAATAGGTAAGAATACACAGTCATTGTTTGACGATCAGCACAGAGTTATCGGCGGTAACGCAACAGATCAGGCATTGATGAAGTTCATCGGTGAGGAAACATTCAACGCACTTGCACAGAATAAAGATTATGCAGTTTCCGAGAGCCAGGGCTTTAACTCAACGAATAAGTTTAGTCAGGCAAGAATTGAAAGCACAGGCAAGACATTCTATAAGGGTGCTCCTGAAAGACTTCTTGCATCGGCAAAGTCCTATCTTGATAAGGACGGTACAGTGAAGAAGCTTGACAAGAAGGTTCTTGACAAGAAGATAGATGAGCTTGCAGAACGTGCTATGCGTGTGCTTGCGTTTGGATATTCCGAGAAGAAGCTCACTGAGAATAAGATAAACGAAGATGTAGTAATAGTAGGTCTTGTAGGTATCCGTGACGAGGTTCGCCCGGAGGCTAAGGACGCAATTGCAGAAGTACAGCATGCAGGTATCCAGGTAGTAATGATTACGGGTGACCGCCTTGAAACAGCAGTAGCTATTGCAAAGGACGCAGGACTTCTTAAAGCGGATACAGACGTAGCACTTTCTTCGGCACAGCTTAATCAGATGAGCGATGACGAGGTTAAGAAGGTAATCCCGAATATCAGAGTTATCGCAAGAGCACTTCCGACGGATAAGTCAAGAATGGTTCGCCTTTGTCAGGAAATGAACCTTGTTGTAGGTATGACAGGCGACGGCGTAAACGATACTCCGGCACTTAAGCGTGCAGACGTAGGATTTGCAATGGGCAGCGGTACAGAGGCTGCTAAGGAAGCAGGTAAGATAGTAATTCTTGACGATAACTTTAAGTCAATCAAGGACGCTATCTGGTACGGTAGAACTATTTATCATAATATTCTTAAATTCTGTAAGTTCCAGCTTGTAATTAACGTAGCAGCAGTAGTAGTAAGTGCTATTGCACCGTTCTTCGGAGTTGAAGAACCTCTGAAGGTAACACACCTTCTGTTTGTAAACCTTGTAATGGATAGTCTTGGTGCAATTATGCTTGGTAACGAGCCTGCACTTAAGAAGTATATGAGTGAGAAGCCGAGAAGACGTGACGAAAGCATTATCAGCAAGGCAATGATGGCACAGATAATTACAATGGGTGCATGGTTGACAGCTATAAGCTTCCTGTTCCTCAAGCTTCCGTTCTTTACACAGTTCTTTACAGGAACAATGGCAAAATATACAAGTGCAGAGATTTCTGCGCTTAATCTCAGTGCCGACCTAAAAGATATGCCAAACGACATTATGCTGACCGGCTATTTCGTACTGTTTATTCTTGCGGCTCTTGCAAACGGATTTAACGTTCGTGACAACGGCTTCGGAATATTCAAGGGCCTCGGCGAAAACAAAAACTTCATCAAGGTAATGGTAACAATCATTCTTATCCAGGCACTTATCGTAAACTGTGCACTTATTCCTCTTGCACCGTTCAAGTTCATCGGTAACATGTTCAGCTGTGTTCCGTTCGGATTAAGCGGTTGGTGCGTAGTTATTGTTCTTGCCCTCACAATGATACCTGTTGACCTTATCAGAAAAGCAGTTATCGGTGCAGGCAAAGAAAAAACAACCACCGAAGAAAAAACAGAAGATGCAGAGTAATTTCTAATTAGTAACAATATTACAGTCCGGTATGGAAATATCGGGCTGTTTTTGTGTGAGTAAATAAATCCTGATGTTGCAAAGTTTACAGAGTTGTAGTATAATAAAACAAATGCTTAATTAAAAGAAAGGTTAGATGGATTATGTTTGAAAGTAAAGCTTCAAAACGACTTCTTTCGATATATCTGATGATAATACTGTCTGTACTTACGGTTTTGTCGGGGTGCAGAAATAATATAGTAATAGAGGAAACTCCCGATACACCGCAAGCGCAAGTTTTACATATAACTGCAACAGCCTTTGCACCATACGATTTTTGCCGTCAGATAGCAGGGGACATGGCAGATGTGGAAATACTAATAGGACCTGGTGAGGACAGCCACAGCTATACTCCGAGTAACAAGGATTTAGAGAAGATAAAGTCAGCCGATATATTTATATATACCGGAACAGAAAACAGAATAAACAAAGCGATTGAAACAGGTGATAACCCGAACAGAAAGATAATTAACGTGTCGTCGCTTGTGCCAAATCTTGAAGTAAAGATACCGGAGGAGATGGAGGAGTCGTTTGAAACCGACGATACCGCAATCCGTCATACAAAGTACGATGAACACGTCTGGACTTCGATTGACAATGCAGAGGTGATATGTCAGGAGATAGCGGATACGCTTTGCGAGATAGATGAAAAAAACAGTTCCTATTACAGGAGTAACTGCGAGGTATATTTATCACAGCTGTCATCGCTGAAAAGAGATATTAAGAGAATAGTGTCAACTGCCGAACGAAAAACAATAATAATGGCGGGAAGATATTCAATGAGGTACTTCGCGGAGGAATTCGGACTCAAAGTATATACCGCATATCCTGATTGCACCAAGCCCTACGGAGATTATCCTGAGGCTGTAAAGTATCTGGAAGAAAAGATGCGTAATGATTATATTCCTGTGGTGTTTTATGATGAAATGACACAGGGAAGTATCGCTCAGAAAATCACCGACGGTACGGGTAAAAAAACAGCTGTGTTCTATTCGTGCCATAATATTTCAATGGAGGATTATATAGGCGGTGCAACATATCTTGAGCTGATGACAAGAAATAAACAGACGCTTGAAACAGCCCTGAACTGATAGGATAAATTAACAAAATAATTATTTGAATTATCTTGACAAAATTAAATTGATATGCTAACATATAAAGAATTACAGAAAAGAAAACAAAAGCAATTTTATGTAAAAGAGGAGTGTTTTTTATGGCATTTTATTTTGATGAACCTTCACGTACTTTTGGCGAGTATTTACTTGTACCGGGCTATTCTTCGAGTAAGTGTATTCCAACTTCGGTTAGTCTGAAAACTCCGCTTGTAAAGTATAAGAAGGGTGAAAAGTCCGCTATTGAAATGAATATACCTATGGTAAGTGCTATCATGCAGTCAGTATCAAACGATACAATGGCTATCGCTCTTGCAAAAGAGGGCGGCGTGTCGTTTATCTATGGTTCGCAGACGGTAGAAGAAGAAGCTGCAATGGTCGCACGAGTAAAGAATTACAAGAAGGGCTTTATTACATCAACATCGAATATTACACCAGAGAACACTCTTGCAGATGTTATTGTACTTAAAGAAATTACAGGACACTCCACTGTTGCTGTAACAGACGACGGTACCGCTCACGGAAAGCTGTTGGGAATAGTAAGCAGCAGAGATTACAGAATAAGCAGAATGGATCCCGCAATAAAGGTAAAAGAGTTTATGACACCGCTTGATAAGCTTGTTACGGCACCGGCTACGACAACGCTTAAAGAAGCAAACGATATTATTTGGGAGCATAAGCTGAACAGCCTGCCGCTGGTAGATGAAGATGGAAATCTTGCTTATCTGGTGTTCAGAAAAGACTATGATTCACATAAAGAAAATGTAAACGAACTTCTTGATTCTCATAAAAGCTATATTGTAGGCGCAGGTATCAACACACGTGACTATGCAGAGAGAGTTCCGGCACTTCTCAATGCAGGTGCAGATGTTCTTTGCATAGATTCATCGGAAGGATTTTCCGAATGGCAGAAGCTCACTATTGAGTGGATCAGAAAGAACTACGGAGACGGAGTAAAGGTTGGTGCCGGTAACGTAGTTGACAGAGACGGTTTCAGATTCCTTGCGGAGTGTGGTGCAGACTTTATAAAAGTTGGTATAGGCGGCGGTTCTATATGTATCACAAGAGAAACAAAGGGTATAGGCAGAGGACAGGCAACTGCTCTTATTGATGTATGTAAGGCACGTGACGAGTATTTTGAGGAAACAGGTGTATATATTCCGGTATGCTCAGACGGCGGTATCGTACATGATTATCATATTACTCTTGCCCTTGCAATGGGTGCGGATTTCGTAATGCTTGGAAGATATTTCTCACGTTTTGACGAAAGCCCGACAGAAAAGCTTAAGATTGGCGGCAACTTTGTTAAGGAGTATTGGGGCGAAGGTTCAAACAGAGCAAGAAACTGGCAGAGATACGATCTTGGCGGCGATAAGAAGCTTTCGTTTGAAGAGGGTGTTGACAGCTATGTTCCTTATGCAGGCGCACTCAAGGACGGTGTTGCTATTACAACATACAAGATAAAGTCAACGATGTGCAACTGCGGTGCGTTGTCAATTCCGGAGTTCCAGCAGAAAGCAAGATTAACTCTTGTTTCTTCAACAAGTATCGTAGAGGGCGGCAGCCACGACGTAATTGTAAAGAACAGCGTTATTAATAACTGATATTATAAGAAACGAAACAACGTCATAAGGAAATGTGAAAATGTTTTCTTATGACGTTTATTATGTTATTTTTTTGTGTGGTTAGAGTTTGAATTTGTTTCAAAATCTGATGTAGAATCATGTTGCAGGGAGAAGTTCAAAATAGAAACGGAAACGAAAAATCAAAGAATTATAATTTGAATTTGCTATTAAAATTTATAAATATGTAAGCCGTAAGCAGTAAACGTATTAAAGCGCTAATATGCAGAAATGAATAAATTATTAATACGGCGAATAAAAT
>ONAH01000056.1 GCA_900315715.1 uncultured Eubacteriales bacterium | reverse complement strand
TCTGCCCCTGCCATTAGAAAAGCTCCCGAAAACGGTTTAAACAAGCCATTTTCGGGAGTTTTTGTTTTCTCTAATTCGCACGGCGCGACAGGCGTGCAAAAACAATTTGGTTGCTATCGGCAGTGAAAAGAACAGATACCGCCCGCGGCTCGCTTTTACGCAAAAACCTCGGGCAGTTTTCTTTGATCGTTCATCCTTTTTCGGTAGTTTTTTACTCAATATCGTAAAATGCTACAGAAGGGAAATATATTATTCGCATTGATCGACTAATAATTCAAAATTACTTCTCCAATCAGCACGCATTCCTCTTTTGTTGCGCCAGATTACTTGGGGGCCTCCTGTCCTGCTCAAATCCAACCCAAACTTTCCTTTTTCTTCCTTAACAACCTGAGCCGTACGGGTATTTCCGCATTGAAAACACATATTTATGTTTTCTGATAAAAGTATCACCGCACAAAAATTCTCCATTGCACGTACTTTAAGGATCAGGGACAACGTTGATTCAAAGAAATCCGTGTCAATATTCCCCCATCTGTTGACAATAATGTACTTTTTATTCTCATATTCTTTCAGCCTTTCGGAATATAAAAGTTTCAAAGCCGTTTCGGGTTTAATAATATCCATTCCGTCTATTAACGCAAAAACGATATTTGTAGTATCTTTTTTATAGATATATAGATTGTCGTCGATCTTAAGACCGTGCTCTATTAAAGCGTCTATGTCTTCCTTATCGAGATACAAGTCAATTTTCTTGTTCACAGTAGGTGTTTGATAACAGCTTGGGTCGGGTTCTGTGCTTCCGTCGTCTACTGAAGTATCGAATACATAGATGCTCCCGGACAAATTGTTTTGTAGTGTGTCGTTATCTCCCAGAACACGAGACGAAAGCTGTTTCCCTTTCGGAGAAAATCCAAAAACATAACAATTGGGATTCTCGCTTGTACCGTCTCCTCCCATTGTAACGAAAGTATAACAGCCGTTTTCAATTGCGCGTGCTTTATTATACTTGTACCATTTATCATAAACAACATTTCCACCGGTACTGTTAATAATGATATCTACATGATTCAATCCATACATTCTGCTGAATAAAGCATGGTTGCAATCATAGCAGATTGTCATACCGATTTTGGCACCCTTGAAAATAATCGGAGAGAATATTTCATTACAATTCTCAATATAATTCTCATCTTCAAAAGCAGAGCAATATGTCATCGTGTGTTTCACGTAATATGTGCACTTTGTTTCACCTTTTGAGGCTTTTGCATTTGCGTACACACTGACAATTCTCCCGGATTCATCATAACTGTTTACAATAATTGCCTTCCCGATTTGATTGCTGAATTCCAGTGCCCTTTTATATACATTGTTGATATCTGTCTGCTTTAAGAAATCCGACTCATTAAGCGTTTCTTCAAACGGGAAATATCCAAATTCTGGTAAAACAAAAATATCAATATCGGATTTTTTTACCAGTGAAACCGCTTTTTTGAAATAACGAGAATTTTTGTATTCATCTGTCTGGAGATACAAACCTATCTTTATCGATTGTCTTTTCTTCGAAATGCACTCTTCTGATTTGGATTGTACCAGTTTTGCTGAAACAGTTTGCTCTGTAGGATTCTTACTGATATATTGTACTTCAAATCCTAACCTGTTAAAGAAGCGGACAGTCTGCATGCCACCGGAGTATTCACTTTTTCTTATTTCAGTTTTGAAATGGATTTTATACGCAATTCCCCGTATATGTTTTGCCGGATACTTTTTACCATTATAGATGAGAAAAGTATTACGCGGCTCAGGATATTCCTGATTCTCGTATTCAAACAAATCAATCGCTTTTATTACGTCTTCGTATGTAATATCCATCCAGCGATATTTCGCCATATATCCGCACCTCTTTTATGCTTTTTGTATAATAATACTATATCACACAATAAAGAATTTGTCACTATGATTTTAGAATATACGGTTTAGCTTTTCGGACATCGTCAGACAGTTTATTTGCTTATCTTTGATTGGCATCGCTAAAAATGAGACGTGCTCAAAAATCGCCGACACCGCGCAAACACTCTCAGT
>ONAH01000117.1 GCA_900315715.1 uncultured Eubacteriales bacterium | reverse complement strand
GGTATCGGTTTTAATTTCTGTATCAGTGCCTGTATCAGTATCAGTACTTATTTCTGAATCAGTTTGTATTTCACTGTTTGTATCTGTATCACTTTCATGTTTATCAATAACAACAGTTGATGTTACGGAATATTGCGAAAAATGTGCCATGTTTGATATAGGATAACCGTATCGTGTAAGGAGTTCATCTACCGTTACAAATACATATCCCTCCTGCTTTAACTCGTCTATCGCTTCAAGCACAGCATCTACACTGGTTTTATACAAATCATGCAGTAATACAATACTGCCGTCACGACTGTGAGAAAGAATTTCGTTTTTTACACTGTATTTGTTTCTCGTTTTCCAGTCAAGTGTATCAACCGACCACATTGTAAATGTCTTGTCAACAGTTCTTGCCTGATACTGAGTATATGAACCATACGGCGGACGAAAAGCTGTTGCATACTGACCACAGGCATTGAATATTGCGTCATCTGTAACCTGAATCTCATTTCTCCATACACTTTCACTTGCCGCAGTCATTCTTATATGATTATATGTGTGATTTCCAATCTGATGACCGTCATCTACCATTATCGGCAACAGATCGGGGTATTGCTCTACTCGACTGCCTACCATAAAAAACGTTGCGTGTGCTCCTCTTGCCCTCAGACCGTCAAGAAGTTCTGGCGTATATATGCTTGGACCGTCATCAAATGTAAACGCAATAGCTTTTTTTCCCTCAAGTATATCGGTATCTATTATCAGATTTCCGTCTTTATCAAACTCTTCCTCGTTTATTACCTCCGGTATAACAACCGGTTCTGGATCATAATAAGGTGTCTCTTGCGTCTGTGTAGTAGTATTTGTAGTATTCGTATTAGAATTTGTATTTGAAGTAGATGTTGTGTTTGAAGTCGTAGTCGCAGCGGCTGCCGTTTTATTTGAACTTGCTTGCGATATTACCAATTTTGAACTCGTTGTTGAAGACTTACCGAATGTATTGCTTTTGCTCTGCGATGCAGACGATGCAGCTGCAGCACTTGATGTTTGTTTGCTGCTTGAGGAGGTCTTCTTTTCAGAACTAACACTGCCGGACGATTCTACACGACTTTCGTTCTTTTTTGAACTTCCTGATGATACTAACGTACTTGAAACGGTTTTCGTTTCCGATGATTCTTTTTCCTCTTCGATTACAGATGAAATGTCATAATCATTTTGGTTAATTTCAGTTTTCTTTATTGTCTTTGGTACGAATACAAATGCCATTGATACCGCTGCGATAAGAATTACCAATGCGGAGATTATTACAATTTTTTTATTTTTCATTTTCGAACTTTCCCCTTTATTTTGTTTGAGTTCTGTAATAAATTTCTCACTGTAATTATAGTATTATTCATGACAATTGTCAATTAGCGGTTTCGTTTGCATACTGATATTCAATTGTCTTTATACCGCTTTACTGTACTTTACTATATTTATTCCTATTTTGCTAAGCGGAATAGATAATCTGTCAACAAGAATAACTGCCAAACATAATTTTATTAAATCTGGTATAATAAATGGTGTTACACAAAGTGTAAGAATTGTACCTATACTTTTTGCTTCTCCGCTTCTCGAAAATACTACATAAAACCATGCTGTTCCAAAAGCGTAACATATCGCCAGTCCTACAAGCATTCCTATTATTAAAACAATAATTGAACCGGGCTTGATTTTCTTGAAAAGTGCAATAATCAATACCAAGAAAACAAATCCTATTATGTATCCTCCTGTTGGTCCAAGAATTGCTCCTATCCCACTTTTAAATCCTGCAAATACCGGTACACCAACTGCCCCCATTACTATATATGCTATTATTGACGTTAGTGAACACTCAGGTTCAAATAATCCCGCGATAAGAAATATCGCAAATGTTTGAAGTGTAAATGGTACAAATGGTCCTAACGCAGGTATGCTTATCCATGAACATACCGCAAGTAATGCCACCGACACCGCAGATATTGTGAGTAAAAGTACTCTTCTGTTAATATTTTGTTTTTGCATAAAATCACAACCTTTGCTTAATATTACAATACACATTATAAATCGTCACCTACATTTTGTCAATAGCAGGTGACGATTTATTTTTTTATTCCAACAAAAGCATTTATTACAGCATTTGAAATATTCAAAATCAGCCTTTCTCTTATATCACTTAGCATTATAGACTATATCCACGTCACTTCGTTCCAATTCATCGATAGAGCTAAAAAAAGATTTGACCTCTTTTAGTCCCAAACAAGCTCCATCAGATACTATATAGTGATTTAATAATTCTACATTTAGGACGTTCAAAGTTTCACATAATCGGGCGGTTGCCCTAATATCTGAACGCGAAGGAATTAGTATTCCACTTGGATGATTATGCGCTATGATCGCATATTTAGCCTTATATCTTACGGCATAATCACATATTTTTGATACATCAATTTCTGCTTCACTATGATTCCCTTGATTGATAAAATTGGAAAACAACGGCTTAAACTTTGTATTAAGTAAAAGCAAATATACATTCTCTTCCGTTTTACCTACAAACTTTGCTATTAACATCTCATGAACATTTTTTATTGTAAGCTTTGTGTTATCCGCACAAAATCTGTCATACGAATATCTGGAAAACAACTCAGGTAAAAGCTTTATGTATGTTGCAACATTGTTCGTCAATCCTGCTTCTATCAAAGCATTGTATGGTGAGTCTATCAGGTTTGATAATGAACCAAATCTCTCAAGAAGTCTGTGTGCAATAGGATTAGTATCCCTCATTGGGTAAGCATAGTACAATATCATCTCAAGTATTTCATGCGTTTCAAATGATTCTCCGCCATAATCTATAAACTTTTTTCTCATTCTGTCTCTGTGTCCCGAATGTTCCGAATTACCCATGTTTACACACCCTTATTCGCTATTTTTATAATAAAATTATATAACAATCTCTTTTTTTATGCAACATAAATCTAAATAAAAGTATAAGATGCTTGCTTTTTTTCTCACATAATTTGATATTACATCCTTTTTCCTATTATCGCTATCTTTAATGTAATAAATATTGTTTGACTGCTTTATATATAATAATTCACCTTTGACAAATGCAAACTTACGGTATATAATATATCTAACACTATAAAGGAGATGATTTTTATGGATAATGTCTTTATTATGGATCACCCACTTATTAAACATAAAATTACTTTACTGAGAAAAAAATCAACAGGTACTAACGAATTCCGTAAACTTGTTGAGGAAATTGCAATGCTTATGGGATATGAAGCATTGCGTGATCTCCCAACAACCGACGTTGAAACCGATACTCCGATTGAATCATGTATGTCTCCCGAAATTGCAGGCAGAAAACTTGCAATTGTTCCGATTCTTCGTGCAGGTTTAGGTATGGTAAACGGTATTCTCTCACTGGTTCCTTCTGCTAAAGTTGGTCATATCGGTTTGTACAGAGATGAAAAGACTCATGAACCTCACGAATATTACTGCAAATTGCCTGCTTTTATCGAAGAACGCGAAATCTTAGTTCTTGATCCTATGCTTGCAACAGGCGGTTCTGCTGTTGCCGCTATCGATTTCGTTAAAAAACATGGCGGTAAAAATATAAAGTTTATGTGCATTATCGCCGCACCTGAAGGGCTTAAGAAACTTAGTGAGGCTCATCCCGATATTCGTATCTTCTGCGGCAATCTCGATAGATGTCTTAATGAAAATGCATACATTTGTCCAGGTCTTGGTGATGCGGGAGATCGTATTTTCGGTACCAAGTAGTCTTGCTTTTGTGTTTTTTTAGACTCGTTTTTGAAAGTTTTTTATTTGTTTATTTCAGGGGATAGTATCTTTACTATTACCCTGATTTTTATTTTATCGGTAATATTCACAAAATTTAAACCACTATTTTGTTCGTTAATTTGGTAGTATAAAATAATTTTCTATTATGAAAAAACGAATACCTTGATAAGTTTTTTTCTGACTAATGTATAAAAAATGAAATTTATCTATTGAACAAATTCAAATTTTGTTGTATAATTACTTTGTAGTAATGCTGTTTTACAGCAGAGAAAGGAGTTAATTCAAATGACTAATAATAAGTCCGTTCTTTCATGGATTGAAGAAATGAAAGAACTTGTTACACCTGATCAGGTTGTATGGATCGACGGTTCTGCTGAGCAGCTTGCAGCTCTTAAGGCTGAGGCTGTTGCTACCGGCGAAATGATTAAGCTTAATGAGGATCTCCTCCCTGATTGTTATCTGCACCGTACAAAGGAAAATGACGTTGCTCGTGTTGAGGCAAGAACATTTATCTGCTGCAGAGACGAGAAGGACGCTGGTCCTACTAACCACTGGATGGATCCTAAAGAAGCTTATAAAATGCTCTTCGATATTGCAAGAGGTACTTACAAAGGCCGTACAATGTATGTTATCCCTTATTCTATGGGTCCTGTCGGCTCTCCTCTTGCTCAGATCGGTTATGAGGTTACTGATTCTATCTACGTTGTTCTCAACATGTCTATTATGACAAGAGTTGGTCAGGCAGTTGAAGATGAACTTGGCGACAGCGAAAACTGGATCAAAGGTCTTCATGCTAAGTGCGATGTTGATCCTGAGAAGAGATATATCACTCACTTCCCTGAGGATAACTACATCATTTCTGTAAACTCTGCTTACGGCGGAAACGTTCTCCTCGGAAAGAAGTGCTTTGCACTTAGAATCGCTTCTTACCTTGGTAAGAATGACCAGTGGATGGCTGAGCATATGCTTATCCTTGGTATTGAGAATCCGCAGGGCGATATTAAGTACGTTACTGCTGCTTTCCCGTCAGCTTGCGGTAAAACTAACCTTGCTATGCTTATTCCTCCGAAAGCTTATCGTGATGCAGGATATAAGGCTTGGACTCTTGGCGACGATATCGCTTGGATGCGTAAGGGCCCGGACGGCAGACTTTGGGCTATTAACCCTGAGAACGGCTTCTTCGGCGTTGCTCCCGGTACAAACGAAAAGTCAAACCCGAATGCTCTTGCTTCTACTAAGAAGGGTACAATCTTTACTAACGTTTGTCACAACCTTGAAAACAACACAGTTTGGTGGGAAGGCCTTGACAAGAATCCTCCTGAGAATGCTATCGACTGGACAGGTAAACCTTGGAACGGCAAAACAAGCGATGCTAAGGGTGCTCATCCGAACAGCCGTTTCACAGCTCCTGCTAAGAACTGTCCTTGCATAAGCGATAAGTTCGATGACACAGCAGGTGTTCCGATTACAGCTATTATCTTCGGCGGTAGACGTGCTACAACTACTCCGCTCGTTTATCAGTCAAGAAACTGGAACAACGGCGTTTTCGTTGGCTCTATCATGGCTTCCGAAACAACTGCTGCTGCAACAGGTGCCGTTGGTCAGCTCAGACATGATCCTATGGCTATGCTTCCGTTCTGTGGTTATCACATGGGTGACTACTTTAAGCATTGGTGTGAGATGGGTGAGCTTCTCGGCGATAAGGCTCCTAAGATCTTTAATGTTAACTGGTTCCGTCTTGATGAGAACGGCAACTTTATGTGGCCGGGATTCGGTGACAACTTCCGTGTAATCGAATGGATTCTCAAGAGATGTGAGGGTACTGCTAACGCTCAGGAAACTCCTATCGGTTATGTTCCTAATCCTGAGGATATCAACCTTGAAGGTCTCGACATCGATATTGAAACACTCAAGAAAATCCTTGTTGTTGATAAGGAAAGATGGACTGCTGAGGCTGAGGAGATTGAAAACTATTACAAGATCTTTGGCGACAGACTCCCACAGGAACTCAAAGATGAGCTTGAGGGCTTAAAGGCAAGACTTGCAGAGTAATTAACATATACATGATTAGTATCAGGCAGATTTTTATAGTCTGCCTGGTTTTTTTATTATCAATAAGTATATATCTTATAGAATTCAAAAAATCTCCCCTATTCTTTTTTCTGAATAGGAGAGATTTTATAATTATTATTACTTGTTTTTCTTAAGTTCAAGCTTTT
>ONAH01000124.1 GCA_900315715.1 uncultured Eubacteriales bacterium | reverse complement strand
CTGATAATAAAAAAAGTATTGACAAAACAAGAATACGGTGATATACTATCTTTGTAATGTTTGCCAACAGATTTTTATATGGCAAATGCGAAAGGAGTACGAATATGATTGTTATAAAGGGTATTTTCGGCTAACTGAATACTGGCACATATACTTAGATTAAGGGACAATTTGCCCCTGTTTTTTTTGTGCCGTTAAAAGAACCTTTCGTGATTTTTGACTGCTGTAAGCACACTCTGAAAGGGTGTGCTTTTTATATGCTTTTTCAGCCGCAGAAATCCCAATGGGGTTGTTTCTGCGGCATTTTTGTGTCCATTTTCAGTTAGCAATTTTTGGGGATAATACTATTTAATATCTTAACTGAATATTCCAGAATAATAATTGAAAATAAATGATTATGGATATGATTATGATATGAATCCTGAGAATAACAAAGGCATTCCCGCACGAATTATATCTGTTCATAAGGGCCGTTTTGGTATTGTTTCAGAATATGGCGAAGGTTTTGCTCAGCTAAAAGGGAAAGAATACTATTATGACGGAGATACGTTTCCGACAGTAGGCGACTTTGTGATTATAGATTACAACAAATACGGTGACAGCCGTATAACAAAAACGCTAGAGCGTAAGACATACTTTTCACGCCGTGATCCCGACAAGGGTAGAGGAGAACAAGCTATTGCAGCAAACTTCGACTATGTTTTTATAATGCAGTCGATGAATCATGATTTTAATCCAAAGCGTCTGGAGCGGTATCTAACCGTAGCACTACAATCAAAAGCCGAGCCTGTTATTGTATTGACAAAGGCAGATTTAACTGATGATTATTTGTCATATATTCTTGAAACAAGCCGTGTAGCAGAAGGTGTAAAAACATGTATTGTCAGTTCTAAAACGGGATATGGAATGAACGATGTTTTATCATATCTTCAAAAGGGAAAAACGCTTGTATTTTTAGGTTCATCTGGAGTAGGCAAATCGAGTCTGGTAAATGCTCTTGCAGGGGAAAGAATAATGGATGTAAACGGTATTAGAGAAAACGATAGCAAGGGCAGACACACCACCACTCACCGGGAACTTGTTATGCTAAAAAACGGTACGATGATTATCGATACACCAGGCATGCGGGAACTTGGTGTGTGGGATGTCACCGAAGGTTTGAATGATGCTTTTTCAGAAATAGAAGACCTTGCTAACAGGTGCAGATTTCGCAATTGCAGGCATGAAACCGAACCTGGCTGTGCCGTGCGTGAAGCTATCGAAAGTGGGAGGCTTGACGAGGTGAGATTTGAAAGCTACATAAAGATCAAAGCGGAAGCAAAGTACAGTGAGGATTCAGTCGATTATCGCAGACAAAAAGAGCTGCGATTTAAGTCTATTGTAATAGGAGAAAGAAAAAAGAGAAAGGATGTGTATTAATATGAGCAGAGTGATAAAATCGATGGAAGATAAATATCTTACTAAATCATTAGAAATGATAAGAAGAACTTTTACAAATCATGAAGGTGCAGAGAATGCAGATATAGTTGTGAAACTGGTCAGTGAAATCAGGGTGATGAACTCATATATTCCCGAGTTGGAGCTTATTATGGTAAATGAAGCGGACGAGGTTATAGGCTACGCAATGTTTTCGAGATTTCACTTGGGAGGAAAATACAGAGATGAGCTATTGTTGCTTTCTCCGGTAGCGGTTAAAACCGAACTGCAGCGACAGCATATTTCAAAGGAGATCATTGAATACGGTTTTGAAAGAGCGAGAAAAATGGGATTTTCGGCAGTGATTGTAGAGGGAGATCCAAATAATTACAAAAGCCGTGGATTTCAAACATCAGCAGATTTCGGAATCACGGCAGGTAAAAGCGTAGGGCTTCCGGCTGTTGAGTGCCTTATGGTAAAGGAGCTTTGTCAAGGTTCCATAGACCACATTAAAGGAGTGGTTGAGTACACAGATTATAAATCATTACGATGAAAAGACGATATACTGATGTTATTTCAATTATGACTGGTTGTATGATAGTGTTTTGTATTTTATAATCTATGGTAAAAAAGTAAAATAGAAGTAAAGAGGAAATTATAAAAATGATTTATGCAGAACATCTAAGAAAAGAATTCAAAAAAACAATTAAGGATCCCGGATTAAAAGGTAGCTTCAAGGCACTATTTAATCCGAAAAAGGAGATAGTAGTTGCGGCTCAGGATATTAGTTTTCATGTCCCGGAAGGAGAAATACTTGGATTTATAGGTCCGAACGGTGCCGGAAAATCTACGGTAATAAAAATGCTTACGGGTATTCTTACTCCTACAAGAGGTGAATGTCGAATCAACGGAAAAATACCACAGAATGACAGAAAGAACTACGTCAAGGAAATTGGAGCGGTATTTGGTCAGAGAACACAGCTTTGGTGGGATCTACCATTACAGGAAACATATCTTGTACTCAAAGAAATATACGAAGTAGATGATGCAAAATTTAAAAAACGAATGAGTTTTCTTAACGAAGTACTTGAACTTGAAAAGTTTATTAAGTCTCCTGTAAGGACACTTTCTCTTGGTCAGCGAATGAGAGCGGATATAGCTGCTTCCATGTTGCACAGTCCAAAGGTTTTGTTTCTTGATGAGCCGACAATTGGTCTTGATGTTGTAGTTAAGGATAATATACGTCAAGCAATAATGAAAATAAACAAGGAAGAGAAAACAACAGTGGTTCTTACAACACATGATATTAGTGATATCGAACTTCTTTGTGACAGAATAGTAATGATAGATAAGGGAAGAAATGTTTACGATGGTTCACTTCATGAACTTCGTGAAAACTTTGGTCAGACAAGAGAACTAGTTTTTGAAACCGATACATCGGCAAATCTTACTGAAGAACAGTTCAGAAACGGTTTGAAGCTCACAGGAAACGACCTTGTAATAGAAAGAGAAAAGAACAACTTCAAAGTTAGATTTAACAGTACAAAGATGCCTGTCAGTGAAATGCTCAGTTATACTCTTTCGCTTACTAAAGTAAAAGACATTTCTGTAAAGGATGCTGATATAGAAGAGATCATTCGAAACCTCTACAGACAGGGGGAAACATCTGATGAATAAGATCATAAAGAGCTATGTACCATTTATGAAAGCAGGAATACAGAGTCTTATTATTTACAGAATGAATTTTTTGGGTTTTGTTATAGGAGGACTTATATATTGCTTCGTTATGTTTTATTTATGGAAGGGTGTGTTTGATTCTAACGGAGAAGGGATGTTTCTTGGTTTTTCAATGACAGATATGGTGATATATTTGTTTTTGTCAAACACGACCGGTCAGCTGACATTCAGTTCAGTCAGCAATCAAATAGGTGAAGAGATCAGGGATGGAAGTATCAGTATGAGATTACTTAAGCCAGTCAATACCGATTTAAGTTATATGTTTGCTGAGCTTGGAGAAGTACTGATGAAGCTTGTTGTGCTTGTTCTACCGATTATTCTGGGACTGGAAATATATAGATTTTGTATAACGGGAACAGTAATGTTTAATGTTGTAAATTTATTGCTTTATCTATTAAGTGCAGTACTTGCATACATAATATCGTTCAGAGTAAATCTGTGTTTCGGTTTTATAGCATTCTATGTAAAGAACTTGTGGGGCATAGGAATTCTCAAAAATAGTATAATTGGCTTTTTGTCTGGTTCACTTATACCGCTTGCCTTTATGCCTGACGGACTGAGGATGTGTCTTGAATACATGCCTTTTGCCTCTATGGGTTATACTCCGGTTATGATATATATGGGTAAGTACGGAACAAATGAGATACTTTTTCGTCTTGGACTTCAGGTAGTGTGGGCAATTCTGTTGTATGGCCTTTCAAAGCTTATATGGTTCGGTGCAATAAAAAAGCTTTGTGTACAAGGAGGTTGATAATATGCGACGAATTTGGAAAATATATAAGTTGCTTGCGGCTCAGAACCTTAAGCGGCTTATGGAATACAGAGCAGACTTCCTTACAGGAGCTGTAAGTTTTCTAATTGATCAGGCAATAGGAATTGCTTTTATATTTATTATCTTCTCTCAAATACCACAACTTGCAGGGTTCACTTTTGAACAGATACTGTTTATATACGGTTTTTCTCAGATCCCAAAAGGAATGGATCATCTGCTTACAGACAATTTGTGGTGTGTAGGATATTTTATCGTACGAAAAGGAGATTTTGATAAGTATCTCATAAGACCAATTAATCCATTATTTCATGTAATAGCTGAAACCTTTCAGGTAGATGCAATAGGTGAACTTGTTGTAGGTATAGGGCTTTTAATCTACGCCACTCCAAATGCAGGATTGCATATAACAGTATGGACAGTTCTTTTGTCAATCGTTGCAGTTCCGTTTGCAGCACTGATTTATACATCGCTGAAAATTATGACATCAGCACTTGCTTTCTGGATGAAGAGCAGCGGATTTATTATACAAATGGTCTACGGAATGAACGAGTTTTCAAAATATCCGACAACAATATACAGCTTTCCCGTAAGGATATTTGTAACGTATATAATTCCATTTGCATTTACCGGTTATTATCTTTCATTATATATTTTAACAGGAAATGATCCATGGTTCAATATAGGCGGTGTGATATTAATTTCATCTATATTATTTGTTATTTCAGTTTTAATCTGGAATAAAGGTATATCAGCATACGAAAGTGCCGGGGCATAAAAAACACAATATATGAAATAAATACAACATGAATTGATGGTATTTGATAATATTGATATAATAGAGGATACATAGCTGAAATATATCAAATAGTGCCTGTATAATTCATATAAATTGAAAAAGATACTGACTGAAAAACTAAGGTAACAACGCAAAAATGCCGGACATGTAATGTGTTCGGCATTTTTGCATTGTATGCAATATTTTTTAAAATATTTGTAGCAACTCACAAAGACCGGCAAATGTAATCTTCAAATCAAAGAGTATAATTCTTAAATAATAGTACATAATCTCTATTTTAATACATAAATATTCAGTTAATTGTTATCTGAGTGAAATTTAAAACTCATATTTTGTTATTCTTTTAATCAATAAAATGAATAGAACAGATAAATATATCTAAAACACAATTAAAAATGGATATAAAGGCTTGACATTAAAAGTGTGTGTTGTTATAATTTGACAGATGAACATGGTATAATTGATTATTTTTGGATTTTACAGTGTTTTTATAAAACAATCAGGAGGAGTAAATTAATGAAACAAGAATGTAAACGTTGCTTGAAACGTATCGCTGCTATGTCGCTGATAACTCTAACTTTTTTTGGTGCAGGACCATTGCAACCGATAGCTGATGTTTTCGATTCGGCTATTGTAGCTAGGGCAGATACCGAGGCATCCGTTAAAGTATCAAATTACGAAGAACTAAAAACAGCTATTGAGGGAAGTGATATCACATCTATTATTATAACGAGTGATATTGATGTACCTTGTGAG
>ONAH01000037.1 GCA_900315715.1 uncultured Eubacteriales bacterium | reverse complement strand
GCATTAATAAATAAAATAATGGCAGTAGCCAAAAAAGAAATCAGGATAAAGTATAAAAAAAGTGGTACCGGATTGTCTGTTCAGAATAGCAAAATAGGGGGTAAGCCAGCTGTGCCTCATGATTTTGTATGGCCATATTATACAGGTGCTGTAATTGGAGAAGAAGTAGTAAAAACAAGACCTCTTTCTTTTCTGGCTCAGATTAACCTGAAGGATATAACTGACCTTGATGAAGAAAATGTACTGCCAAAAACGGGTATACTAAGCTTCTTTTATGAGCTTGAAACAATGACATGGGGCTTTGATCCGAAGGATAGAGGCTCTGCAAGAGTATATTATTTTCAAGACGAATCCGATTTAGATCAGGCGGAATATCCATTTGACCTTGAAGACTATGCCAAAATACCGGAGTTGGAAATTGAGTTTGAGCAGCACATAAGCGTACCTTCGATAGAACAATTTGATGACGGTAATGACTACGAATGGGACGATTATTATGATTGTTGTAATGAGTGCGGATATAAAGATGATGCTGGTGGTGATTATACAAAGCTTTTAGGATTTCCAGATATTATTCAAAATCCGATGGAAGAAGAGTGTGAAACGGTTATAAGAGGATTCTATACAGGTGATTCAGAAGGGTATGCCGGAATATCTGAGGTAGAGAAAGCTGATATCACAGCTAAATCAACTGATTGGATGATGCTTTTTCAAATGAGTACTATTACAGTTGAAGATTATGAACTAATGTTCGGAGATTGTGGCAGTATTTATTTCTGGATAAAGAAATCGGATTTGAATAATTGTAATTTTGATAATACCTGGCTTATACTACAATGTTTTTAATATAAGTTTTAGTAAAAAATACAACATATAATAATTACAAAGGGGTTATGGCAATATAACTCCCTTTTTGCACTCTGAAATAATACGCTGTATCAGAATGTATTTTTTAAAAGTGAAAAAAATATAGGAACAGATTAACTACGATAATGCGTTGCAACATAAAAAGTGATTAGCGATATTATGTGTATAGAGATTATTATATTAAATGAATACTAAAAATTACGCTACATAGTAGCCAAACTCTAAAAAATACGATATAATAAAACCATTAACATGAGAATAATTTTGTAAGGAAAGAACAATATGAATGAGAGTTTAGCAACAGACTATAGCATTTGAAATTGATACGGTGAACGGATACAACATAAAAATCAAAAGAAGTCATTTATATAAAAGATGATAAGGTTTGAAAGCATTTTTTTATTATGTTATGTACACTTACAGTTTTATCTGATATTTTTGTATATAACTTTATTTGGGATAAACATGGTAATAAGAACACATTATTATTCATTACTTGAATGGTATGTAATTATAACGAGGTGATAATAATGAAAAGGTCAATATCAATCATTATGTCGTTGATTATTGTGGCAGCAATATTTTCAGCCTGCGACGATAATAACAACGGTAATAATCAGGAACCCGACAGCGAGACGACGACTGTCTCAGAACCTAATATTCAGTTGACAGCGAAAAACATCTTTGAAGAAAGTTTTCGAAGCCACGACTTCAACGGGGCGGCTTATATGGTTTACAAAGGTGAAGAAATATATTCGGGCGGTTCAGGCAAGGCGAATAAAAAAGAAAACATCGACAACGATGCAGATACTGTTTACCATATTGCCTCTGTGACAAAACAGTTCACAGCAGCTGCGATTCTTAAGCTTTGCGAGCAAAAGAAAATCAGCCTTGACGATACGCTTCAAAAGTATTATCCAGATTACTTAGCGGGAGCTGATATTACTATTCATAACCTTCTTTCTATGCAGAGCGGAATTCCAAATTTCACAGTTGAATACGACGAGAACGGCAACGAAAAAGAGAGTGAATCGCAGATTACGATTGACGGAGTGACGGAGGACAACACCGCTGAGGAAAACAGAGACGCAATCAAAGCATGGATTTTCTCACAAAAGCTACTGTTTTCACAAGGTGAACGTTTCAGTTACTCCAACTCCAATTACTTTCTTCTAGGCGGGATAATTGAACAGGCTTCTGGTCAGACATATTTTGATTACCTGAAAACTAACTTTTTTATACCATATGAAATGAAAACAGCGGGATTTGATGAAAATTATGACATAAGCGAAGCGAAAGTGGCAAAAGGTTATCACTATACTGGTATAACAAGTGAAATCTATGGATACAAAGGCGTTGCGTTTGCGAGTGGCGACATGATGGCAAGTCCAAAGGATTTGTATCAGTGGTCAGTTGCACTCCACGGCGGAAAAGTATTAAGTAGTGAAATGTACCAGAAGATGACCAAAGAATATGCAAAGCGCGGAGATGGAACTTCATACGGTTATGGTTTGATGATAGTTGATGATTCTGGCGGAAAAATATACTTTCACAATGGTGCCACCCCGCGTTTTTTTTCGTATGTAATATATTCGCCAAAAAAAGATCTGTTTCTTGCGGTGATGAGCAACTATGCGTCTGAGACTATACTTACTGTAACAAAAGAGGTTAGCGAAAAAGTCTTGAAGGAAATAGAATGATTTATTGTTAGTTTGAGAGGAAAATGTAATATGAACACAACAAGAATACTTAGCATTGTTCTGACTTTCGTACTCGTTATTTTGTCGCTTGTGGGGTGCCAATCTGAAAAATCAAATCAGGAGGATGATTTAAGTCAGTCCGAAATTGCTACCTCAACCGAAAAAAGCAACATGTATCGATTAGAGGAATATGAAAACAGCGAGGTGTTTAATATTGCTGTGGTTGATCAGAAAGAAGAATATGATAAATATTGTACTACTTATAAATTTACTTATCTGTCGGACGGATTTAAAGTTAACGGTTATATTTCAATACCACTTTCTATTGTAAACACACAGAAACCCGGCAAATGTGTCATGTATAATCATGGAGGAAACAGAGATTACGGTAGTCTGAGGAAAAACACGACTGCTTTAATCTGTTCCGTATGTGACCGTATAGTTGTTGCATCACAGTACAGGGGATGTGGAGGTTCTGAAGGTAAGGATCAGTTTGGCGGAGATGACCTGCGTGACGTGATTAAGCTGATTGATATATGCGATAAATATTTTTCGTTTGTGGACATGGATGATTTTTGTATCATCGGAGCTTCCCGCGGGGGAGTCATGACATACCCTGCGGCAAGGCAGGATAAAAGGATCAAACGAATTATTGCCTTAAGTGCCATCACTGATTTGTTTGAAACGTATGAAAATGGTGATGAACAAATGCGTAACGTTTTGATTGAGACAGTCGGCTGCACGCCTCAGGAAAACCCTTCGGAATACGAAAAACGATCGGCTGTATGCTGGGCGGATGAAATCAATGTTCCCGTTTTAATGTTCCACAGCAAAAAGGATCCGAGAGTATCATACAAGGAAGCGGAGGAGTTGTACACAAAGCTGAAAGATGTCACCGACTGTACCTTAATTACATACGACGATGATTCTCACAGTGAAGTTCATCCTGAAGATTATAAGACAATCCGTAACTGGTTGAATCAATAATAAAATGATAGCTATATAATTCTATCAAATGTTTTAGAGTACGGATATTATGAATGACTGTATTCTTTTGTTAATTTTTTGATAAAGAATAAGAAATGATAAGAAACGATGCTAAGCTCTTATATACTAAAAGGCAGTTGTGATTATCAATAACATTTGACACATATATTCAAAAACATGTATGGTAAAAAGGTATTATAAAAAGCATGGCACATTTAATAAAACCAGTTTATAGGCGCTTTGTATATTTTTTAGACGTTTTATCAATTTGGCTGTGTTGCCGATTGAGAATTAATGCAATATACGATATAAATCAATAATCAATTATACACGCAAGGATTATTTGTATTATTTCTTGCGTGTGATTTCTCATTATGATTGATAAGATTAGACTATTCAAATCATATTACTGATAATAAAAAAAGTATTGACAAAACAAGAATACGGTGATATACTATCTTTGTAATGTTTGCCAACAGATTTTTATATGGCAAAT
>ONAH01000114.1 GCA_900315715.1 uncultured Eubacteriales bacterium | reverse complement strand
GAACCGCTTTCAGATAAAGATAATTTTATACAGTTTATTAAGTTTGGATTAGTTGGCGTTTCCAATACAGCTGTTGGTTTCGGTGTGTATTATCTGCTTTACTATTGCGGTGTACATTATCTTATTGCCAATATTCTTTCCTGGCTGATTAGCGTATTCAATGCATTTTACTGGAACAATAAATATGTATTCCGGTCTGGCAGCAACTGGTGGATAACACTGTTCCGCACTTATATTTCATATGGCGCATCACTGGTTGTCAGTACGCTGATGATGTATATACTGGTTGAGTTTTTACGCGTATCACCGGTCATTGCGCCGGTAGTCTGTCTACTGGTTACGGTTCCGCTAAATTTTTTGTTGAACAAATTCTGGGCATTTAAGTGAAAGGATTTTTCTTGTTATGAAAACAATCAGTGTCCTCATTCCCTGTTTTAACGAAACGGATAACGTCATCCCTATGAGCGAGGCGGTAGTGAATGAAATCACAACCAATCTCCCGCAGTACGATTATGAGTTGATTTTTATTGACAATTATTCGACGGATGGCACCCGGGAAAAGTTAGAGGATATTTGTGCGCGAAATAAAAAAATAAAAGCCATCTTTAATGCCAAAAATTTTGGTCAGTTTAATTCGCCTTTTTATGGTTTGTGCCAAACCTCGGGTGATTGTGTTGTAACCCTTTGCTGTGATTTTCAGGATCCGGTGGATTTGATTCCCCGTCTGGTACATGAGTGGGAAAAGGGTTATAAGATTGTATCGGCTATCAAGACAGAGAGTGAAGAAAACAGACTGTTACGTTTCCTGCGCACTTGTTACTACAAACTGATAAAAAAGATGTCCCAGGTAGAACAGATCGAACACTTCACAGGGACAGGTCTGTACGATAAGAGTTTTATTGATGTTCTCCGCAACCTTCATGATCCTACACCTTTTATGCGGGGCATTGTGGCGGAGTTGGGTCCGTTGCGCAAGGATATTTCTTATAAACAGCAAAAACGCCGCGCCGGCAGGACCCATAATAATTGGTATTCCCTGTATGATGCAGCGATGTTAAGCTTTACTTCCTATACAAAGGTTGGTCTGCGTATTGCTACGGTCTTTGGCTTTATATTAGCATTACTTAGTTTTTTAGTAGCTATGTTCTATCTGATTGCCAAACTGATCTGGTGGGACAAGTTTCCCCTGGGCACAGCGCCTATCCTTATTGGTATTTTCTTCTTTGGCTCCGTGCAGTTGGCTTTCATCGGTCTTTTGGGTGAATATGTCATGAGTATTAATTCACGTGTCATGAACCGGCCGCTGGTAGTGGAAGAGAAGAGGATTAATTTTTAATTTCGAGGGAATAAACAGTGAAGAAAAAAGGTTTAATTGTTCTGTTATTAATTTTTGTATTAATGCTCATATTAAATACATTTACACCATTATTATCAGATGATTATTTTTCTGCTTTTATTTGGCCTAAACGTGTGCATCTGAATGATGTTTCATATGAAGCCGTTAAAAGAGTTTCCAGCCTTGAAGATATTTGTAGAGGCTTAAGAGGGTACTATTTTAGTTGGGGGGGGCGTGTCCCGGGAGGCTTTCCGGTTTCCTTCTTCTTATGGCAGGGTAAAGAATTCTTTAATCCCATAAATGCGTTTATGATGCCGGCTCTGGTAGCAGAAATCTACTGGTTATCGCATGAAGGAAAGGTATCTGTTAACTTTAATCCATCCTACCTTGTTTGGATATTTTTTGCTTTATGGGCTTTTAACGTCAGTTTTATAGATACCTGTTTATGGCTTGCCGGTTCCAGTAATTATTTGTGGATGCTGGTAATTGTTCTTGCTTTTTTAATTCCGTACATACGAAGTTACTTTGATGTAAATGCCTTTAATAATCACAATACCAAATTGGCAATTGGCATTTTCTTTTTAGGCATTTTGGCAGGCTGGAGTCATGAAACAACGAATTGCTGGATAGTATTAATGTTGTTATATTTACTATATGAAAGCAAGAAGAAAGGCGAATTAAGACTTTGGAAAATTTCTGGTTTCACAGGCTTTTGTTTAGGCTATGCGTTACTGGTTTTTGCCCCGGGCAATTTTTCGCGTCTTCAAATGCAGCAGAATACGGATAGTGTTGTTATAGCCAGTGGACTGTTAAGTGCTAAATTAGTTGAGCTTGCAGTCATACTATTTTTTCACTTTATCATTTGGTATTTTGTAATCAGCTTTTTCTTTAAATATAAAAGGCAAAAAGAAAAATTTATCCATAAAGATACCGGATTATACCTAGTTATGGCTGGGTTGTTTATTCTGATTGCTTGTGGTTCCTGTCTTATGATGTTTTTCATTCCATCTAAAGGATTGCGGCCATCATTTTTGAATCTTGTTTATTTAATCATTGCATCCGCTTTATTATTCCGGTTACAGGAAGTAAACGAAGTATATGTTATTGATGACCGCGGGAAATCGTTTTTAAGGTGTATTGGATACGCATATCTGATAGCTACTATATTCTTTTCCATATGGGGTAATTATATTAATTATAACCACTTGCAAAACATTCTGGTTCACGTAAAAGAGACAGAAAAGCAGTCTCCAAAAACTGTATTAGAAGTTTCGCCTTCGTTAACATCACAAAATGATATCTGGCTTTATGGGTCAGGTTTTCATTTAGTGCCGTTGCCGATAAGCGAAGACGAGAACTATGAAATAAATAAAACATTTTCATATTATTACGGCATAAAGGGAATAAAAATAGTAAAATAGTGTTAGTGCCGGGGCTAAACCCCGTGGTGAGGGGCTCAGTACAACTGGCCTTTATCGGTCTGCTGGGTGAATTTGTTATGAGCATCAATACCTGTGTCATGAACTGTCCGCTGGCGGTGGAAGAGAAGCGTATAATTTTTAGGCAAATAATTGATTATGGTGCTGTGGAATAGATAATATTCTTTAATTTTTTATTGTTAACTGTGTTTTACCAATAGTAGAAGGTGATGGATTGAGTTTACAACATGCTGTAAGTATATG
>ONAH01000185.1 GCA_900315715.1 uncultured Eubacteriales bacterium | reverse complement strand
TGTATGAAAAGAAGAATAATGTATTATATATCATATTGGCAGACGGTGTATCATCCGGAAAATATTCGGCAGACGGTGCAAGAATAGCGTGCAAAATAACAAAAGAGTTTCTAAATGCAATGGGCGAAAAAATATTTGAACGTAATTCCTATGAAATAGCAGGCAGTCTTCTTGCAGATATTAATATTGCCTTAAAGTGTGAAGCAGAAAAAAGCCAAACCAATATAAACGAATATGCAAGTACAATAGCTTTTTCTGTAATAGACAATAACAGAAACGAAATATATTATTTCAGTCTTGGAGATAATCTAATTCTGGCTTTAGGAGAAAAGAAATTCACCGTACTTACTATGCCGTCAGATAGTCGTGAGGGTTGTTGCGTAACAACAACGTTAAATGGATATATGTATTCAAAATCAGGAGTAATAAATACAACTGAAGTCAAATCGGTAGTAATATGCTCTGACGGTGCATGGAATATAATGTATAACAGGAACAAAATGTATCCTGTTGTCAGAGAGGCATTGATAAATCGTGATTATGATAGTTTGCGAAAGTTGCTGAAAGGCAAAGAAAGAGTTGACGATTGTAGTTTTATATCTATTGATTTGGTTGATAACTCATAAACAAGCTGAAAAAAATGGAGGAAAACTGTATGGATAGTATTTTGCTTTGTGGAATGGCGGACGGAGTAAGATTTAAACGCAGATTTATTATTGACAGCAAAATAGAGCCAAGCGGTGCTTCTGCTATGTGTTATAGTGCGCATAATATGAACACAGGTTCTGGAGTATTAAAGGAGTTTTACCCACGAGCAATAAAATCCCTAACAAGAGATGAGAGCGGTCAGGTAATACTGCCGGACGAGTGCAAAGAGGAAAAAGAGGAGTTCAAGAGGCTTCAAAATGACTACCTTGAGCCATATAAAATGATGATCTTTGAGAGAAGTAATCCGGAACTTGCAGTATTTGTACCTGCATTTGAGATATACTACGGATGTGACGAGGATTGCAATATAATAGGAACATCATATATATGGACGCCCGATCCACAGCTAATGACATACAGTGGGTTTTGTAGAGATATTCACGATCACCCAACGATCAATCCGGAAAAAAAGTTGTTTGACATACTGTTATCCATTGAAACTTTGGCAAAGTGTATATGTGCATTTCATAAGGCAAATCTATTGCACAGAGATATAAAGCCGGATAATTTTGGTTTTAAGAAATCAGGAAAAGAGATACTTCCACAGACATTATCAATGTTTGACGTTGATACAGTATCATCGGTATATAATGTACCGCCATATGCAGTTGGAGCATACGGATTTATGGAACCGGAGGCAATAAACGATTATTCATGCAATCTATCAGACATCTTTTCGATAGGTGCAGTATTGTTTTATTCGGTAATTGTAAATGACGGATTAAAACATACAAACTATCGCTATGATTATAAGTATTATAACAATCTGAGAACACTTCTTGAAACATCTGATCTGATAAAATGCTCACGCCGTAATTCAAATGAAAAGCTAAAAAGCACCATTCTTAAGATATTACAGAAAACGTTATGTACACGAGAACACCGCTACAAAAGCTGTGAGGAGCTGCTTGCAGATATAAAGAATGCGATATATTTTGCAGCTCCGGGAGGAGTTGCAGCCGGTGCAGGTGTAGATAACGAGTGGATGCTGATGGAAGAAAGTGCAACAATAAAAAATCAGCTAAAGAAGAAGTCGCTTGCTGCGATACAGCATCATTTGTTTACTAAGCCAATATATGAAAATATAGACTCAAAAAAAGACACGATAAATATTCTTCTAATTGGGCTGAGTACTGCGGGAATACAGTTTCTTGATACAACACTTCAGATTATGCAGATACCCGGGAAAAAAATAAACGTTACGGTTATCTCAAAGTCAAAAGAGGACACAGAAAAATACCTGAAAGACAGGCCTGATCTGAATGTTTTCTTTGGAATCAATCAAGCAGATACAAGAGATGAAATGTACGGTAGAATAAACTTTATTACACATACTTTTTCTGTTGATACGAGTAATGAAAATCAGAAATATATAAACGAGCTTTTTTCTGATGACAGCGAAAAACCTGATTATGTATTTGTTGCAGCAGGAAGAGATGCAGATACACTTGCGATAGTGAAATCGTTTGCACTTCCGTGTCAAACTTGCTTTGTATGGAAAGGAAGTCATTTCCATGAGCGAGAGTTAGGTGGATTAATTCCGGTATATACATCAGACGATGTAAAGTCAACCTACGAGTATATGGAAATAGAGAGAATGGCGCTGAATGTACATCTGATCTGGAACAAAAATCTCAATATAAAGTTTGGTGATGTGCGAAATGAGTTTAAAAAGGACTATTATCATCATTCCTGTGTATCTTTTGTAATAGCAGCAAAATATAAGCTTTACAGTGTAGGAATAGATATGGATATTCATGATCTTTCAAAGGCAGCGAATGAATATTCAAAGTATATAAACGAGAATGAAGAGGACAAAAACGCCCTTGTCTATATGGAACATCGCAGATGGATTGTGGAAAAGGTATGTACAGGATATACAAATCGTTACGTTTATGAATGTGCGGACGGAAAAACCAAAACGGATAAAGGTGAGCATGTATGCCTTGTGAGAAGCAGTCCGATTGATCGACTTTCAAAAGGAAAATGGATAAAATCAACCGGGAAGATAAATAAGGAATTGTGGGATACAGGAGGAGATTATCAGGAAACAGAAAATGCGCTGACAGAGTATGAAAAGCTAGACGAGTTGGAGAAAGTATCGGTAGATCTGCATTGTGTTTTTATGGAACAAGCTAACAGACTTGAGGTTGAGACGTTGTTTGACAGTAATATAATAAACGGAATAAGACGACGACTCAGCGGTCACAGAACATCACTTTCAGTTTTTCATGAACTAATAACCTGTATGAAGGATATTTGGAACGGTGAAACGGATCAGTGCAAACGATATGCAGGTCTTGTGAATTCTTGTATTGCATTTATAAAAAACGATGAGGATATAAATGTTGCTGACAGAAAGTGGCTCAAGGAAAGCATAGAGACATTGGATAAACAGTTTAAGATAGTGAAGTTAAGCAGGGAGTACCATAATTACAAAAACGACGATATCGCACTTGTAGAGGGAATACCTTTTATATTTACTTATTCGTCAGAGATATGTCTTGCTATACCGTTCATTGCAGGTAAGAAAATGGG
>ONAH01000008.1 GCA_900315715.1 uncultured Eubacteriales bacterium | reverse complement strand
GGTAGTAATACTTGCTGGTTATACTGACAAAATGGAAAAGCTGTTAAAGAATAGCTGCGGATTAAGGTCCAGAATTGGTACTGTGGTAGATTTCCCGAATTACAACGAACAAGAATGTTTGGATATCTGTAAGAAGTTTCTGGCTGACAATGATCATCCGTTCACTCTTTCAATGGAATCGGAAGAGGTAGTTCGTAATATAATTACTCTCATAAGATCGTCAGAAGAATTCTCCAACGCAAGAGATATGCGAAATCTTGCAGCACAGCTAATCTCTGCGGCAAAGGAACGTTTGGTTGAGAAATACCATAAAAACGGTTCTGCAGAAGGAATAACGGACAAGGAGAAGTCAGAAATCTCCGACAAAGACGCTCTCCGTGTTTTGAGTTGTTATAGCCCGGCAAATATATACCCGATGTAATGTATCTACTTAATAAACCGGCATATCAATAATTTGGCGGAAGGTGTTTAAAATAGCTCCAAACAAGTCTAATCAAGTTAACAGACTTGTTTGGAGTAGATAAGAGAGAAATATAAACATATAATACCGATCAGAAGTTAGCAGCTTTGTTCTGTATATATTGTGTAGAAAAACAATCAAACACCACAAAATATATAGCAGTCTATGTATAAGGACATAGATAAAAGAAAATCCGGCTGATTATAGCTTGTCAGCTGTCTTAATAACGGTTATAATTATAGTTAAAGTATATAAACCGAATATATGAGATAATAAGGCAGCAAAGGCGGTGACAAGATGCCATTTCATATTATCAGACACGATATCACAAAGGTTACGGCAGATGCGATCGTTAATCCCGCAAATACGAAGCCGGTTATCGGGAGCGGTACGGACAGCGCAGTGTATGAAGCCGCAGGAAAGGAAAAACTGCTTGCTGCAAGAAAAAAGATCGGAGAAATACCCCCGGGGCATGCGGAATATACTTTGGCGTTTGATCTGTCCGCAAAGTACATTATTCACTGTGCAGGTGTGTTATGGGAGGACGGAACACACGGCGAATGGGATATACTGCGTTCATGCTATAAGACGTCGCTTGCGCTGGCCGAACAGCTTAACTGCAACAGCATAGCTTTTCCTCTATTGGCGACAGGTGCGTACGGTTATCCGAAGGCAGAGGCGCTCAATGTTGCGTTGCAGGAGATAGGAAGGTTTCGTCTGAAGACGGAGAGCCGAAAAAAGGATATGGACATTTACCTTGTGATGTTCGACAAACAATCACTGGAGCTATCAGGTAAGGAGTTTGATGTTATAGAGCAGTACATTGATGAAAGCTATGTAACTGCGCAGAGGGAGCGGGAGTATGCGGCTGACAGTCGTGCTATGCGGAGATTTCAAAGCGAAACGCAGTCGGAATTTAATACTTTTCACAAATTCACGCAGATCATACCGGAGCCGACTTCCGACATGATGAGTGAGTATCTGAGATTGCATAAAGGGAAAAGTTTCCGAGAAACGCTGATGAAGTACATAGCCGAGAGCGGAATGGAAAACGCAGAGGTATATAAAAAAGCAAACATTGACCGAAAGCTGTTTTCTAAAATTATCGGAAAAACCGATTATTCCCCTAGAACGGATACGATAATTGCGCTTGCGCTGGCACTTGAGCTTGATATTTTTCAGACAAACGAGCTTTTAAAAAGTGCGGGGAGGGCTTTGTCGGGCAGCGAGCGGGACGCACTTTTGCGGTTGTGTATAGAGAGAAAGATATACAACATTATGCATGTTGATACGCTTTTGTTTGAACATGGAATGAATACGCTAACATGAATAATTGTCGCCTCAAAAGCGACCACAAGACACACCTCACCTGTTATAATAAAGACATCGAAAAGAAAAAACAGGGCAAAGCCCGGAAAACGGAGGCAGATAATATGTTAGGAGCAATTATAGGAGATATGGTTGGCGCACCTTACGAGTTTGACAGAGGCAACAAGACGAAAGACTTTCCGTTTTGGGTGAGGAAATCGCAGTTTTCAGACGATACGGTGATGACTGTTGCGGTAGCGCAGGCTTTGATGAAAGCCGACGGCGCAAAAAACAACGAAATATTACTGGCGGTTCAGGAGTCAATGCGCAAGTGGGGCAGAAAATACCCATATTCAGGCTATGGCGTGTTGTTTAGTAGATGGCTGCATTCGGCTGATCCAAAGCCGTATGGCAGTTTTGGCAACGGATCGGCGATGAGAGTATCGTCGGTAGGGTTTATGTACGATACGCTTGAACAGACGTGCGAAACGGCAGTATTGACGTCTATCGTAACGCACAATCACTCCGAAGGAATTAAGGGCGCACAGGCAACTGCAAGTGCGATATTTCTTGCAAGAACAGGTCACACAAAGCAAGAAATCAAAGCTTACATTGAGCGTGAATATCACTATGATCTTTCCCGTACCTGCGATGAGATACGCCCGACATACAGTCACGTTGAAACGTGTCAAAAGACCGTTCCGGAAGCGATTACTGCTTTTTTGGAGGGTGAAAGCTTTGAGGACGTAATCCGTACGGCAGTATCTCTTGGAGGCGACTGCGACACGCTGACGTGTATTGCAGGTGGTATGGCAGAGGCATACTACGGTATTCCGAAAGACATAGAGAATGAGTGCCGCAAGAGGCTGCCCGGCGATATGCTTGAAGTGATCGACAAGGCATATGCGAAGTATTATAAAAGCTATTCGCCCATAGAATAATACTTCCGGCAAGGGTATATTTGTTGATACTTGACGGTAAAGGAGTGAGGTGAAATGTCAAGCATAAAGGACAGAGTTATATACTTTTACATTCGCAGCATAAAGAGGTGGATGTATTGCCCGTCGTGCCTAAGAGGAAAAATGAGAGTGAACCGATTAACCGAAACTTGGGAATGTGACAGATGTGAGTATAAATTATCTTGTAAGGAATTTGAAAGCGGTGTTGTGTTTTGGTTCTGTGATGAATGTGGAGCATTTTTAAATGAACAAACAAATTTCAGTACAGAAAGCGGAAAGTTTATTTGTGAAGTATGTGATTATGAAAACGATGTGTCTCCACAAATATAAAAGACGAATGTCGTGACTGTGGTGCTAAGATACCGCTTGACAAAAAACCTCAGTTATGTTATCGCTGTAATGGGCTGCGTCGTAGCAGACGACGTGTAACAATGAAAAAACTCCTTTATGTTATTGCGATATGTTCGTCAGCTTCTTGTGTAGTTGGAGCTGTAAAAAAAACTAAACGCAAGAACAAATTGTGACTTTATGAATTAAACTAACAAAGTTTAGTATGATATGAAAATAATTAATCCCGAAAAACCGCATGAAGCCGGTCTTTTCGGGATTTTTTGCTGTATATATAATTACAATGTCAAATACATGACAGGGAAAGAAGATGCCTGTATGGTAAAACACCGCCACAGTGATTCGGAGGAGCTTTACCCGTTGCCGTTTTTTATGTTTCCGACAATCTCCAAAATCGTAAGTGTAGTTAATAGTGTTGTGAATTTTGCAAATGCTCTCCGGCAAAACCTTGGAGTCACAGACACACTTTTTCTTGTCATCAACATACTTATCCCCCATTTATTTATCGGGGAAACATAAATACAGTAGTTAATAGTTGTTTGACATAAGCTTTGTTTTTTCAAGCCGTTTAGACAGATATACTCTAAAATATATTTTGTCTGTTTCCGTTACGGTAATGCCGTTAGGCAGGAGTTTATTTAATGCCGCTTCGATAAGTAACCTTCTCCCCCACATACTGTCACATACTGTAAAACAATCATTTCCCTATGCATATTTTTTGACGTCGCTTTTGTATGTTCAATAGCTCGACGTTATTACTGCTTTTGTTAAGAGTTTGGAAAAAAGTTATGATTTTAGTTTATATTTTCTGTTTCTATTTGTACCTTCGGCAACGATAATATTTTCTTCGATCAGCTCATAGATCAGCTTTTTGACACGGGAAGTTTTTACTCCAAGAAGCTCTGAAAGCTCTGCTGTGGCAGCGTCGGCATGATCTGTAAGATATTCAATTATCATAGCTTTTTGTATTTGTGTTTTTCCGTTTGCTTTTTTACGATCATAGGTTATTGTAATATCTTTTTCGTCATTGTATGTCAAAGGAAGCATTAACTCAATGCGGTTCGGATCGTATGTGTGTGTGATTCTGGGCTCACGCCACCCTTGGTTTTTCCAGACATAATAAATACTTGGTATTCCGTTTCCGGCACATTCCACAATATCGATAAGGTTAAACATTCTCATTAGAATACTGTTACGAGGATCCGACCGGCCGCCGCTTTTTGCAGCCGCAACGTCAATACGAAAATCACCTGGATTTGCCATTGTGATTTTGTCACGCCCTTTAATAATAACAATTCCGCCCCGTCCGTAATAGTCTGCGTTTATAAGACAATTTGCAAGAGCCTCTCTGATAGCCTTGTGAACGGGAGTATCGCCTGAACGATGGCTGACGGATATTTCTGACGGTACATTCAGATCTATTTGCAGCTTGTCGTAAACATGAAAATAGAAGTCAAAAACATTACCGCTCCAATCTCCGGAAGCAGACAAAAAACGGTATGTAAATCGGTGCAGGTCATCATATTCCTCACGATAATCAAGGAAATACTGAGGGTATTCACAAAGTATCTTATCTTCGCACCCGAACATTAAAAGGCCGGCTGAGGTAGGATGTTTATTACCGTCTTTGCCGATACCGACTGCTCCAAGTTTAAAGAGGAAATCTTCATAATCAAGCTGTTCCCAGACGTGATCGGGACGAGATAAACTCATGCGGCGGCGGTATTCACGAACACTTTCTACGTTAAACACATCAAGCGTCATATCATCAAGAATAATCATATCCTGAGTTTGAACGGCGGCGTCACGAACCATGGCTTGATATTCCTCTTTTGTACATTTGTAGTCGCCCTCACCGTTTCGGCGATAAGTGTTAAGAGGATTACCGTCAACATACACTGGTTTGTAATAACGCTGTGCACGAGGCACGTTGATAACAATGATATGATCGCCGTTAATGCTTTCGATTGTTACGTCTTTTGACGAAAGCAGATTTACGCTTGTCTTGTTCGGATTGTTGACGATATCCCAGAACTCTTTGACGAGTCGTTGGGGATCGGGAAGATCAACAGTATGAAGAGTTTTATCGCTGTACTCTGTTACTCCCAAAAGGATAATACCGCCCAGGGTATTTGCGAATGCGGAATACGTTTCCCAGATACTGTGCGGCAGACCGCCGAGAGCTTTTTTTGCTTCAATACGGTTATTCTCCTTATATTGCTCAAGGTGAGTGAGATCTAACATTTCCACGCCTCCTTTTGTATTTCTGTAATATATTATATCTCACTTTATGAAAATTTTCAAATTTTTATGGCAACACCGCACAAACGTTATTTGTGAAGCTGTAAACATTATAAATTTATATATATATTGTTGATAAATTTCGGCTTACGTTGTATAATTGTATCTGAGATTACAGTATGAGGTTTTTTCGGTTTGCCAAAACTCAAACTCCAAAAAAATGATCTGACGCTTGTGATCAGACATTGCGGCTGAGTAATATGCTCACTGAGAAAATATCGCATAATTGCAAAACTGATAGATCTATGGTATAATAAAAAATTATCGGCGGAAAGAAAATGTATGGTACTAAAGCCGGAAATAACAAATACTGATTAATCTTTAAATAACGAAAGGAACGATAAACATGACTGTAAATGTACAAAAGGACGGAACAAAACTTACCTTAATCGTAGAAGGTAGGCTTGGCACAAACACAGCATCGGAACTTGAAACAGTAGTAAAAGAAAATATTGCCGGAGTAACTGATCTTGTATATGATTTTGGCAAGCTTGAGTATATTGCATCGGCAGGACTGCGTATTCTGCTTTCATCTGCTAAAACTATGAGGAAGCAGGGCACCATGAAAATCATAAAAGTTCCGGAAACTGTAATGGATGTTTTCACGTTTACCGGACTGGTAGATGTAATGGATATCGAACCGGCATGATTGGATATCTATTGAAAGTATGAAAGATATTTTAATTTTATTTGTTGAAATATTGGACTCCGTTACTGTATTGGCGATTGCAGTAATGTATTGTCTTTCAATCAAGAAATGTTTTTGGAAGGGAGATAAAGCTAAAGTCAAGCTGTTTTTCCTGACTATGTTTACCAATCCTGTATTGTTATACATATTAACATTGGCTATGGTAACGTTAATAACAGATACGATCGGCATAAAAGACATTATGAACTGGAGTATAAACACAAATTTCATATATCGCACGTTTATCAGTACTATCATATATTTGCTTATAGTCTTTTATTCATCAAGTCAAATCGGTAAATGGCTTGGCGCACCAAATAAGGAGCTTGTGTCGTTTGTAAGCATGATGTACAGCGTAATTTTATTGCTAGTACTGAGAAACGATATCAGCAACTTGAAAAATACATCGGATAATAGTTATGTTATAGATATAATGGGATACATTCTGTTGCCTGTTGCCGCTGTTTTGTTATATGTTTATGTAATAAATGCGCTCACAAAGCTAACAGACAAGAGAAGGAAAATCAACTCAAAGATGTTCAATGTTCCATTGACGATATTTACAGTGTTTTACAATATAGTTGCATTATCAGCAATGTGTTATCTGAATACAATGGCGTGTATTTTGATAAGATTATTCTCAACTATAATATTGTTTCTGTTAATATGGGCTTTTTATGTCATCATTAAGAATATTAATGCTACAAACGAAGCAATAGAAGCAAAGGATATGGCAGCGGCTGCGGCAAGAATGGAAGCAAGAATAGAGGCGGATCTTGCTATTGCAAAAGAGATACAAACATCTGCGTTGCCAAATGTATTCCCGCCGTTTCCGGAACGAACAGAATTTGATTTGTTTGCCTGTATGAATGCCGCAAAGGAAGTCGGAGGAGATTTCTATGACTTCTATATGCTCAATGAAAACACACTTGGTTTTCTGATTGCCGATGTATCGGGAAAGAGTTTTCCCGGAGCCATGTTTATGATGAAATCAAAGACTTTGATAAAAGGTCTTGCCGAAAGTGGACTGACGCCTGCACAGGTGTTTACACTTGCAAACGAAAAACTCTGTGAGGGAAATGAAGCGGAAATGTTTGTAACCGCATGGCTTGGGTATCTTGACCTGAAGACCGGGCTTGTTGAAGTAGCAAATGCCGGGCATAATCCGCCGGTGATGATACATGACGGAAAAGCGGAGTATTTGATACTCAAGCCGGGCCTGATGCTTGCAGGAATGGAATATATACGTTATAAGCAACAGACAGTACAGCTTCGTAAGGGAGATATCCTGTTTTTATACACTGACGGAGTAACCGAAGCGATGGATAAAGACGAAAACCAGTACGGAGAGGACAGACTGAAAAAAATACTGTCATTCGGTGAAAAGTATTCCGAAGGTTTTACGGAAAATCAGATTGCCGAATCGGTATGTAAAGCAGTAAGAGCAGACATAGAGCAATTTACAGACGGAGCAGAACAATCCGACGATATTACAATGCTGTGTATCAGATATAATTAGAGGAGATTAAAATGAAAGAGCTGACAATAGAAGCAACACCGGAAAACATTGATACCGTAATCGAATTTGTAGATGAACAGCTTGAAGAATACGGCTGTGGAATGAAAGAGCAAATGGCGATAGATGTAGCGGTAGATGAACTTTTTGCAAACATAGCACAGTATGCATACAGCCCGGAAACAGGCTATGCAACTGTTCTTGTAGATGTAATCAAAGATCCGCTGTCGGTAGAAATAACGTTTATTGATAACGGCATACCGTATGATCCGCTTGCAAAGAGCGATCCGGATACATCGCTTTCCGTTGAAGACAGAGAGATAGGCGGTATGGGTATTTTTATCGTGAAAAAAAGCATGGATTTGGTGAATTATGAGTACAAGGACGGAAAAAACATT
>ONAH01000010.1 GCA_900315715.1 uncultured Eubacteriales bacterium | reverse complement strand
TCACTGCATATACCGTCTAAATAAAGCGGCAGCAAATCCTGTACAATATCACAATTATTTTTCATTTCTCATCTATCCTTTCTCTAATTTTAAGCCTTGCACGGTGATATGTTACTCTTGCCCAGTTCTCTGTTTTTCCGAATATTTTTCCTATTGTTTTAAATGATAGTTCTCCGAACACTCGAAGATGAAACACCTCTTTATACGGTTCTTCAAGGCTGTGCAGAATACAATGTATTCTATATGAGGAGTCATCGTTTTCTATATTTGTTTCTACACTGTCATTAGATTCTATACCCTCTATGTCGTCTATCGCATTTTGCCGTGTACGTTTTCGATACTCGTCAATATACATATTCTTTGCAATCGCACAAAGCCATGTAAGCTCGCTAGACTGCCCTTTGTGCGACTGCCGTGACTGCATAGCTTTAAAAAACGTATTCTGAGTTATCTCCTCAGCCGTACTCTGATTTTTTGAAAGCGTCATTACATACGAATAGACTTTCATAAAATACAGCTCATACAGCTTTTCAATATCTATTTCCATCTTATCACCTCGGCTTTCATAGGTTAGACGTACAGACATAAGATTCGTTACAAAATTTTTATAAAAACTTTTCCCGACAAAGCATTAACGCCTTATCGGGAATATTTTAATTACTTTTTCTTTTTAAAGCTATCCTTTAGAGATACGCTCCTGTTGAACACAAGATGATCCGCTGTTGAGTCCTTGCTGTCTACACAGAAATATCCGTGACGCATAAACTGGAAGCTCATGGGTGATTTCACATTCTTCATCGACTTCTCAACCTTACAGTTTGAAAGTACAATTAGTGAGTTTGGATTGATATAATCCAGGAAATTCTTATCTCCTGTATCCGGCTCGGGATCTGTAAAAAGATTATCGTACATTCTTACTTCGGCATTCTCGCAGTTGTTTGCATCTACCCAATGAATTGTACCCTTAATCTTTCTTCCGTCCGGCGTATTTCCGCCTCTTGTTTCTGAGTCATACTCTGCATACACCTCTATAAGCTCTCCGTTTTCGTCACGCTTACAGCCTGTGCATTTTACTATATATGTAGTCTTTAATCGAACCTCGTTGCCCGGGAACATTCTGAAATAGCCCTTTACCGGCTCATCCATATAGTCGCTCTTCTCAATATAGCACTCTCTTGAAAACGTTATCGTTCTTTTTCCGTCCTCAGGGTGATTGGGGTTGTTCTCTATCTCAAACTCTTCACTCTTGCCCTCAGGGTAATTTGTGATTATCAGCTTTACCGGATCAAGAACCGCCATTGTTCGCTCTGCACGATCGTTTAAGTCCTCTCTCAGACAGAACTCCAAAAATCCGTAATCTACTGTGGAATTTACCTTTGATACGCCTATTCTGTCACAGAAATTTCTTATTGACACAGGAGTATAGCCCCTTCTTCTCAATCCGCAAATAGTCGGCATTCTCGGATCGTCCCATCCGCTTACATATCCGTCCTCTACAAGCTTGCGAAGCTTTCTCTTGCTCATTACCGTATTATTTATGCCAAGTCGTGAGAACTCTATCTGGCGTGGCTTGCTGTCAAGCGTTACGTTGTTTATTACCCAATCATAAAGAGGTCTGTGATCCTCATATTCCAGAGAACATAAGCTGTGTGTAATCCCCTCAATAGCGTCCTCTATCGGGTGTGCAAAGTCATACATCGGATAAATACACCACTTATCGCCTGTGCGGTGATGTGTAATTCTGTTAATTCTGTATATTACGGGATCACGCATATTGAAGTTACCCGAATTAAGGTCAATTTTTGCACGCAGAGTCATAGCTCCGTCGGGGAACTCGCCTGCTCTCATTCGTCTGAATAAATCCAGGCTCTCTTCAATCGGTCGGTCACGATACGGACTCTTTGCCGGTGTTGAAAGGTCGCCTCTGTACTCACGCATCTGCTCAGCTTTCAACTCGCATACATATGCCAGGCCTTTATTTATTAGCTCCTCTGCACAGTTATACATCTGCTCAAAATACTGCGACGCATAATAAAACCTGTCGCCCCAGTCAAAGCCTAACCATTTTATATCTTCTTTGATTGCGTCAACGTATTCCTCGTCCTCTTTTGTGGGGTTTGTGTCGTCCATACGCAGATTACACATTCCGCCATACTTTTCCGCAGTTCCGAAGTTAATGCAAAGTGCCTTTGTATGGCCTATATGCATATATCCGTTCGGCTCGGGAGGAAATCTTGTATGAACAGTCATTCCTTCAAACTGTCCGCCCTTTGCTATATCTTCATCTATAAAATCGTGGATAAAGTTGGCATTACCCGACTTCTCCTCGTTTTCTTTTTTTATCTCTTCTGCCATTATTTTGCCTCCTTTGTAATCCAAAGTTTTAAGCTAATATCTCCAAGCCCTTTTCAATTCTTGCAAGCGACTCTTCTCTGCCAAGTATCTCAAGTATCTCTATTGCTCCGCCGGGTGTTACTGTTTTGCCCGATACAGATATTCTTGCAGGCCACATTACTGTACCGTTCTTCACTCCAAGTTTTTCTGCAAGACCTATCAGACAATCATGTATTGCGTCATGCTCCCACTTCTCAAGTGCAGACAACGCATCATATACAGCTTTCAGCATTACCGGTGCGTTCTCAAGATTAGTTTTACTCTTTTTATTTACAAACATATCCTTCTCATACTCAGGAGGCTTAGCAAAAAATCCGATCGCCTCCGGTATTTGTGTAAGTTTAGTTGTTCTCTGTTGTAGTATTCCCGCAATCTTTAGAGTATCAAGCGGTTTATCGCCAATCCCCTTTAGAATATAAGGTCTTGCGATACTCTCAAACTCCTCTACACTCATAGCCTTTATGTATTCACCGTTAAACCATTCCAGCTTATCGTAATCAAACACAGCCGGTGATTTGCTTATTCCTTCAATGCTAAACTCTTTTTCAAGTTCGGAAAGAGTTAACAACTCTTTATTATCCTTTGGACACCAACCCAATAAAGCTATATAGTTTATTATAGCCTGTGGGAGGTAACCCTCCTCAACAAGATCCTCAAACCCTGTTGAACCGTGACGCTTTGAAAGCTTAGATACAGTACCGTCCTCATTCTTGCCCATTATCAATGGAAGATGAACATATGTGGGTATCTCCCATCCGAATGCCTCGTACAGCAAATTATACTTCGGGGTAGATGACAGGTACTCGTTTCCTCTTACAACATGTGTAATTCCCATTGTGTGGTCGTCTATTACATTGGCAAAGTTATATGTCGGGTAACCGTCCTCTTTTATTAATATCTGATCCTGGAGTTCACTGTTTGGGGCTGTGATCTCTCCGAAAACTGCGTCTGTAAACGTTGTTTCACCGTCTATCGGCATTTTCTGGCGGATTACATACGGCGTACCTTCGCTTAAAAGTCTGTCTATTTCCTCCTGCGGTAAGTTTCTGCAGTGACGGTCATATCCTCCGTTTGCATACTCCTCTGTTTTACGGAGTTCAAGAAGTCTTTCTTTTGAGCAAAAACATCTGTAAGCCTTTCCCTCGTCAATTAGTCTTTCTGCAAACGGTCGGTACATATCTTTTCTCTCACTTTGTACATACGGACCGTAATCTCCCCCAATATCGGGGCCTTCGTCGTGCTTTAATCCTGCTTTTGCAAGCGTATTATAAATAACATCTACTGCTCCGTCTACGTAACGCTCCTGGTCGGTATCCTCAATTCTGAGTACAAATGTACCTCCTTGTGATTTCGCTATAAGGTACTCATAGAGAGCTGTTCTAAGGTTGCCAACGTGCATAAAGCCTGTCGGGCTGGGGGCGTAGCGTGTTCTGACCTTTCCTGTCATAATTAATGCATCTCCTGTCACAATTTGTTCTGTATCCTACGACACAGAACATATACTTATTTATTTTATCACAATTTACAAAAAATTTCAATACCTAATCTAACAAATCTCCTTTTCATGACCTTTTTATACTCATTAATAATTAAACTCTGTAACGGTTATTTTCAAACCGTCACAGAGTTTTTGTATCGTTTTATTCGCTTTACTCCTCGTAATCGTTTCCGTCTTCTTCGTCGTAATCATATCCGCCGTCAACGGGTTCTTCATTCTGATCATTTGGTAAAGTTTCTTCAGATTCCGTTATGGACGGCTCCGCTATTCCTACCGAATTGTTTAGTCCTACATCATAAATGTACTCTATCTTGCTTTCTTCGCTTGCTTCACCCTCCGTATCATTTGCCTCACTGTCGGAAGCTTTGTCTGTATCACTGCTGTCGGAGTCTGTTGCGTTATCCTCAAGTCTGCCGTGAGTTGCCTGTGTGCGCAGAGTTTCCAATGCATATACATTCTGAGATGTTATCGTAAACATATCCAAACAGTATAGTACATCTGTTATCTTGAAATCCTCTATCATCTCCACAAGGTTGGCCTTTAAATAATCCTTGCTTACTACATATATCTCATCAAACGAACCTGTCATAAACGGGGCTAATGCCGTACCTGCATTGTCTTTTATTATTATCAGCTTTCTGCCGGTCTTTGCCTCTGTTTCAAGCTTTACACAATAAAATCCGCCTTTATAAAACGTATCGTACATCGACTCCGGTACTTCCTCAAAAAACTCACCGTCTGTCAAAAATTCAAAATTTTCGTCATAATAATATGTCTTAAACTTTGTTTTCGGCTTGTAATATACGAATTCATCGGGATCTTTCTGTAACTCTTCCTGCGTCGTATAATCTATAAACATACTCATATTACCGACATAATCGGCAGTCTTTGAGGCTGTGTATTCAGAGATGTCCGCATAAGGTACTCCTGCCGCCTTCGCAAAAACACGTCCGGCATAATATGCACCCAGCGGCGTCCAGCGTGTATCGGTACGAAAATATATATTCTCTGCGTTGTGGTTAGACAATGTCTGCATTACATCTACATTTGTTACATTTACAAAAGCATCTGATATGTTTTCCATTATCTTGCTTTGACTGTCTATATCCACTCTGTAATTTGACGGACAGTATAACTCACACGCCGTCGGTACTGCCATAGAATATACTTTTACCTTTGTACCCAAACGGTCTTTCATAGAGTTTAGTTCGTTCGCATAAAAATCTCCTGATTCCTCTTCCGCTGTAAACATCTCCATACAGCGTTTCGAACCGTCCTGATCAACCACAAGTATTCCTCCGGAATACTCTCCATTTGCGTTCTGCTTGTCGTAATCCTTATGTTCTCCTATGTCGGGGGCATCAATCTGTGTCTGCGTTTCCGAAACTACCGCTGTATCGGCAGTCTGCACCTTGGAAGTGTTGCTGTCCTTGTTCTTGTCGTCACATCCCACTGCTCCAACCATCATTCCTGCCGCTAATACCGCCGCCATAATTCTTATACTCACACTCTTCATACACTTTCTCCTTAGATTTATCACTCTATACTTTTGAGAGATTCTACCATATCTATCTTCTTAATCTTAAAGTACATTATAAAGTTTACAACCGCTGAAAATACTGCCGTCATCACAGCCGCTAATACATAACTCCACCATGCAATATCTCTGTTGAACATAGTCTTGTTTATCTCTATCGTGAGAATAACAAATCTGTGAAGTATTATTCCTATTACAAGTCCTACTATTATTCCGCAGACAGTTAATACTACATTCTCTCTGTAAACAAAAGCACAAGTTTCTACGTTGTAAAATCCCAGCACCTTTATTGTAGCTATCTCTCTGACACGTTCTGCTATATTTATATTAGTAAGATTATACAGTACTACTATCGCAAGAAGCCCTGCTGATACAAGCAATACCAATATTACCATGTCAAGACTGCTGATAGTATCCATAAAGCTGCTTATACTTCCACTTATAAATGATACCGCAACTATACCCTCCTTGTCAAGACACTCTGCACCAAGTCTGTTCTCTGCCTGAGATGTTACGTCATTCATACCGCATATCATCATGTTATACATCACATCTCTGCCGTAAACCTCTTTGTAGCACTTTGGTGTTATGAATACATATCCGAAAATATAATTCTCCGATATTCCTGTAACCTTGACAGCATGCTTTTTGTTATCTTCGGTTATCGTTATTGTACTTCCTACCGTTATTCCAAGGTTATCAGCCATTTTCTCAGTTACTACCGCACCTTCGTTGGTAAGCTCTACTGCCTGTCCGCTTTTTCTGTCTCTTAGATGAATCAGCTGTGACATTGTTTCTGCCGACTGCGGTACTATCATATATATATCATCGTTAATCTCTTTGCCGTTTTCGCTTTTTACTCCTATTGATACCTGTCTTTCAAGCATTGCGACCGATACATCGCTGTTTGCTTCTATCTCTTTCAGAAGCTGAGCATTTTCGTGTGCTGTTCCTTCCTCCTCCAACACGGCTATCATATCGTATGTGTATATCTCTCCGAAATGTTTATCCGCTATTGAGCTTATAGAGTTTTTCAGTCCAAATCCTGTCAGTATCAGTGCCGTACACCCTGCAACACCTATCACCGTCATAAAAAACCTTGCTTTATATCTTACAATGTTTCTTGCAGTGACCTTTGATGTAAAAGTCATTCTGTTCCATACAAACGGCACTCTTTCCAGAAATATTCTTCTGCCCTGCTTCGGTGCTTTAGGGCGCATCAGTTCGGAAGGTTTCTCTTTCAGCACCTCATAGCAAGTATAAACCGATACAAGCGTTGTACATACGAAAGCTGTTACTACTCCTGCCAAGATCGGAACAACCGGCACTACAAGCTTTAAATCTATTAGCATATACATAATACCATATGCGTTGTATATCACCCGTGGCAGAGTTAACATTCCAAACGCTATTCCCAATATACAGCCCGTAAGTGACGCCGCTGTCGAATAAAACAGGAATTGTGACATTATCGCTTTGTTTGAATATCCAAGTGCCTTCAGCGTACCTATCTCCGTACGTTTCTCCTCCACATGACGTGTTAGCGTAGTGAGGCATACCAGCGCCGCTACCAGCATGAAAAACAACGGAAATACTGCACCAACCGCATCTACTCTTGTTGTATCGTCAATCAGTGAGGTGTATCCCGGATTATCTCTCCTTGTAAAAAAATACCATTCGGGATTATCCATATCGTTTAGTTTTTCTTCTGCTTTGTCAAGCTTTGCCTGTGCGTCATTCAGCTTCTCGTTTGCTTCGTTTCGCTTTTCCTCAAACTCTGATTTTGCGTCCTTTAGTTTCTGTTCTCCCTCCGCTTTTTGCTTTTCAAATTCCGCCTTGCCATCATTATATTGTTTTTTTGCTTCATTCAGTTTTTTCTCGCTGTCTTTAAGTTTTTGCCTGCCCTCTGTTTTCTTAGTTGTTAATTCTGTCTGTCCCTGTGTTAATGCCGCCTGTGCCTGTGTTATTTGTGTTTGTGCGTCCGTCAGCTGCTGTTCGCCCAACGCTTTTTGCTCTGCAAGCTCTGCCTTTCCGCTATCTATCTGTGCCTTTGCGTCATCAAGCTGTGCTTTT
>ONAH01000182.1 GCA_900315715.1 uncultured Eubacteriales bacterium | reverse complement strand
GGTATATCTTCCGGTATTTCTTCCAGTATATTTTCCTGAATATCTTTCGAATAGTTTTTATTGATTTTGTATCTGCATACAATAACAGTAATAATGTATATTAATCCGGCTATTATAGAAATAAGAAACAAGAGCAGTGTTTCAAATCCAAGGTCAAGTGAAAGAAGAGATGGAGCTTTTAAGTTGAGAAATAAGAGAAAAATAGAATTAATAATACAGACAGCTAAAATGTTTTTATAGTTTTTTTTACTCATTTTCCGTGCAGATGCTATTAATGAAAAAATAGAAATAATGCATATAAAAATAATAGTATAAATAAAACACTTATACATAGAATAAACCCTCTTTCTATCTAATGTATAGTGTAATTTTACACCAAAAGTGTAAAATTGTCAATTGCTATTATCACACAAAATTAATATGGATACTTGTGCAAGTTGCAATTTATCAAGAAAAAACCGCCTCTTGTTGATAAGGGGCGGCTTTGAGAAAGAAGGTTTAAAAAAAGCGGTTATTTAAACATATAATTCACAGTATCAAGCATATCGCTCATAGAGTGGATAGCCTTGTTAGCTTTCTTTTTAAGCTGATGTTTTTTAGTAGGAATTTTTTTACTTAAATACCCTGCAAGCAAACCTGCTGCAATACCGGTGGAAATACCCGTAATACCTGATTTGTTATCTTTAGCCATTTGAATTATCCTCCTTTTTAAAAATTGTATAATTACAGCATATCGAATTAGCTGAGAAAATTTCAATGTCATATTTATCACCGTAATTATTGTTTGCATAATCAACAGAATAATGTGTGTATTATAATGTAATAGAGAAAAGCATAATTTTCCGAAATTTCCGAATTTAATATTCTTGAATTCAGATCTTATTAGTGTTATAATTTCATAGAAGGAAAGGAGGTAAAATATGGTAATAAACAAAATAATTAGCAGTATTATTGAAATAATAGCGTTATCTATTGTTCCGTTTATATGGTGGCTTGTAACAGCAAGGAAAAAAGAAAACTTTTTTAAATGGTTAGGATTTAAAAAAGTAAAAAGGAACAACTTTAAAATTACAATATTATTTATTGTATTAACAACAATAGCATTTGGAGTAATATCAATAATTACTTTGAGTATGATTAAGAATGTTGAAACCGCTACATCTGAATTTGCAGGAATGGGTATCAGTGCATTACCGTCGGCATTGGTGTATGCAGTATTAAACACATCGTTGCCTGAAGAGATATTCTTTAGGGGATTTTTACTGAAAAGGTTATCGAATAAATTCGGTTTTATTACAGGAAATATCATTCAGAGTGTAATATTTGGGTTAATGCATGGCCTGATGTTTTTTAGCTTGGTTGGAATAATAAAAGCTGCAATAATTTTTGCAATAACAGGACTGATTGCCTTTTCGATTGGATATGTGAATGAGAAAAAAGCCGAAGGTTCAATTATTCCGGGCTGGACAATACACGCATTGGGAAATACTATGGCGTCTGTTATTTCAATGTTTTCATTAATATAAAGCAATAAGAGATTTAATAATAAAAACAAGCTAATGAAAAAGGCTCTGTTTTTTTGCAAGAAACGTAAATTTAAAATTACTCTTGTATATTTCAAAAATTTGGAATATAATCATAAAGAATGAGAATACAGGAGGAAAAATCTAATGAATACACTGAATATAGTGCTTGTAGAACCCGAAATACCCCAAAATACAGGCAATATCGCCAGAACATGTGCCGTAACAGGCGCAAGATTACACCTTATAGAACCGCTTGGATTTGTGATAGACGATAAAAAGCTTAAACACGCAGGACTTGATTACTGGAAGTATCTTGATATCACGATATATAAGAATTTAGAAGATTTCTTCAGAAAAAATAACGGTAAGTATTTTTTCTTTTCAACAAAGGCGCAGCATATTTTCACAAAAGTGGAATATCCGGATAATGCATATTTGTTTTTCGGAAAAGAAAGTAAAGGATTGCCCGAAAAACTTCTGTTTGATAATCCTGATACTACCGTGAGAATACCGATGATGGACGAGGCAAGAAGCCTGAATTTGTCAAACTCAGTGGCGATAGCTGCATACGAAGTGTTAAGACAGTGGGATTATCCCGACCTGTTATGTTCGGGGGAACTGAGGGATTTCAAGTGGAGTGACCATAATAATATTTTCTGAGAATTATATAGGAAATATCGGAATAGTTCTTAAAAAAATCGCAAAATTATTTGCAGTATAACGAAAATCATATTGAAAAAAATACCAAAACAGGTTATAATATATATGTATTGTAATTGTACAAGATATTCTAAATAAAGGAGATTTTTGAAATGAGCGCATTAAACAAAAGAACAGTTGAGGATATTGATGTAGCAGGCAAGAGAGTTCTCGTTCGCTGCGACTTCAATGTTCCGCTCAAGGACGGCGTAATCACTAACGACAACAGAATTACAGCTGCCCTCCCAACAATCAAGAAGCTTATCGAGAACGGCGGCAAGGTAATTCTTTGCTCACACTTAGGCAAGCCGAAGAACGGTCCTGAGGAGAAGTTCTCACTTGCTCCTGTTGCTGTAAGACTTTCAGAACTCCTCGGCAAAGAGGTAGTTTTTGCAGATGATGATACAGTTGTAGGCGATAAGGCTAAGGCTGCTGTTGCTGCAATGAATGACGGCGACGTTGTTCTTCTTCAGAACACACGTTTCAGAAAAGAGGAAACAAAGAACTTAGAGCCATTCTCAGAGGAGCTTGCTTCACTTGCAGACGTATTTGTAATGGACGCATTCGGTTCGGCACACAGAGCACACTGCTCAACAGCAGGTGTAACAGACCACATCAAGGATACAGCAGTAGGTTACCTTATGCAGAAGGAAATCAACTACCTTGGTAATGCTGTTGAAGTTCCTGAAAGACCGTTTGTTGCAATACTTGGCGGTGCAAAGGTTGCTGATAAGCTCAACGTTATCTCTAACCTCCTTGAGAAGTGCGATACACTTATCATCGGCGGCGGAATGTCTTATACATTCCTTAAGGCACAGGGCAATGAGGTTGGAAAGTCACTTGTAGATGACGAGAAACTTGACTACTGCAAAGAGATGATTGCAAAGGCTGAGAAGCTTGGCAAGAAGCTTTTGCTCCCTGTTGATACAGTAGTAGCAGCAGAGTTCCCGAACCCGATCGACGCTGAGATCGCAGTAAACACAGTAGCAGTTGACGCTATTCCTGCAGATCAGATGGGTCTTGATATCGGCGAAAAGACACAGGCAATGTTTGCTGAGGCAGTAAAGACAGCAAAGACAGTAGTATGGAACGGACCTATGGGCGTATTTGAGAACCCTGTACTTGCTAAGGGTACAATCGCAGTTGCACAGGCACTTGCTGAGACAGACGCTACAACTATTATCGGAGGCGGCGACAGTGCAGCAGCAGTAATCCAGCTTGGTTTTGCTGACAAGATGAGCCACATCTCAACAGGCGGCGGTGCATCTCTTGAGTATCTTGAGGGTAAGGTTCTTCCTGGTATTGCAGTAATTGCCGACAAGTAATTTGTAATAAAGATAATTGCAGGGCGGAGTTTTTGGGAGGCACGCAGTCTTTAAGACGTGAATTTTAGGTGACTTCTTGAAATCCGCCTTGTTTTTTAGAATATGTATTAGAATAGAAAGGAAGTAATTATAATGAACAAGACACTTAGAAAAGCAGTTATCGCAGGTAACTGGAAAATGAATAAAACTCCAAGCGAGGCAAAGGCTCTCTTAAACGAGATTGCTCCATTAGTAGCAGACGCAGATTGTGAAGTTATCGCATGTGTTCCTTATGTAGATCTTGCAGTAGCAGTAGAGGCTGTAAAGGGAACAAATATAAAGATAGGCGCTGAGAACGCTCATTGGGAGCAGAGCGGTGCTTTCACAGGTGAGATTTCCACAGGTATGCTCAAGGAAGTAGGAGTTGAGTATGTAGTTCTTGGTCACAGCGAAAGAAGACAGTACTTCGGCGAAACAGACGAAACTGTAAACAAGAGAACAAAGGCTGTACTTAAAGCAGGTCTAAAGCCAATCGTATGTGTAGGCGAACTTCTTTGGGAGCGTGAGTGCAATATCACAGAGGAAGTAATTGCAAGACAGATTAAGCTTGATCTCTTTGATGTATCCGCTGAAGATGTAAAGAATGTAATCATAGCTTATGAGCCGGTATGGGCAATCGGTACAGGCAGAACAGCAACAGATGATCAGGCAGAAGAAGTTTGTGCATTTATTCGTGCAGAAATTGCAAAACTTTACGGTCAGGAGATCGCAGACGGTATGACAATTCAGTACGGCGGTTCAATGAATGACGGCAACGCAGCTGCACTTCTTTCAAAAGAGAATGTAGACGGCGGTCTTATCGGCGGTGCTTCACTTGTAGCTGCAAAGTTTGCTGCTATCGTAAAGGCTGCAAGCGTATAATATACAGGAGCTATATATTATGAAAAAACCAATCATATTAATAATAATGGACGGCTACGGTATTGCACCACCGGAGGGTAATGCAATAGCAGCCGCAAAAAAACCACATCTTGATAAGCTTTTCTCAGAAAATCCGCTGACTCAGATTGGTGCGTCGGGTATGGACGTTGGTTTGCCGGACGGACAGATGGGTAACAGTGAAGTTGGTCACACAAATATGGGTGCAGGTAGAGTAGTTTATCAGGAGCTTACAAGAATTACTAAGTCAATAGCAGACGGAGATTTCTTTGAGAATGAGGCTCTAAAAGAGGCAGTTGAAAATTGCAAGAAAAATAATTCAGCCCTTCATCTTATGGGATTAATGTCTGACGGCGGAGTTCACAGCCATAATACACATCTTTACGGATTGCTTGAACTTGCTAAGAAGAACGGACTTGATAAGGTATATATCCACGCACTTCTTGACGGCAGAGATGTTCCGCCGTCAAGCGCAAGAGATTATGTAGCCGAACTTGTAGAAAAAACAAAAGAAATAGGCGTAGGCAAGGTTGCAACAGTTGCAGGAAGATACTACGCAATGGATAGAGATAATAACTTTGACAGAGTTGAGAAGGCATATGCCGCTATGGTTTATGGTGAGGGCATACAGACTGACGATCCTGTCAAAGCAATAGAGGAATCGTATGCAAACGGTGTAACGGACGAATTTGTAGTACCAACCGTTGCTGACAAGAACGGCACAGTAAAAGCTAATGACTCACTTATCTTCTTTAACTTCCGTCCCGACAGAGCAAGAGAGATAACAAGAACATTTGTAGATCCCGATTTCAAGGGCTTTGAAAGAAGAAACGGAATGTTCCCTGTAAAGTATGTCTGCTTTACTCAGTATGACGCAACAATGCCAAACGTATCAATCGCATTCAAGCCGCAGTCACTTGCAAACACTTTGGGTGAGTATATGTCGTCACTTGGCAAAACACAGCTCAGAATAGCAGAAACAGAGAAGTATGCTCATGTAACATTCTTCTTTAACGGCGGCGTTGAGAGGGTTTATGACGGAGAGGACAGAATACTTGTAAACTCACCAAAGGTAGCAACATATGATTTGCAGCCTGAAATGAGCGCTTATGAAGT
>ONAH01000094.1 GCA_900315715.1 uncultured Eubacteriales bacterium | reverse complement strand
GCGTGCCAATACCTTGCGTCCGTTACGATCGGACATTCTCTTTCTGAAACCATGCTCCTTTTTTCTGTGAAGCTTCTTAGGCTGATAAGTTCTCAGCATGAAAAACCCCTCCTTTCGAGTATATAACCTTGCAATTTAACATTATACATTAAATACAAGCGTTATGTCAATAGAAAAATATCTTTTTAAATGTTCTAAAATACAGATTTTTTCAGATAATAACCCCATTTATCCGTTATTCAAATCAAGATTGAACAACACACGCCGTATAATAACAACATTTAACATAATTAATTTAAATAATTTCTTTAAAAAAGTCAATATACCGCATATCTTTTCTATATTTTTACCAAAAAAATAAAAATAAAACCCAAATTCCACCCTATTTTTACCCTTCTTTTTAATAAAAACAGAAGCGTAAAAACATTCATTAGCATTTGTATGTATAAAAACCTTAATAATATGCAAAAAACGTAATAATTATAAATTTACAAGAACAACAACTCTCAAATCTTACTTTTCCATTTATATATAGTGCCGTGAACCAAAAACAGTAAATTCAACACCGATAATCAAATTTGTAAGTTTTCCACAAAGATAAAATGTTGAAAAAGTTTGGCCAATATGTTATAATAAATCTAATTGTTATTTATTATAAGGGATAGTGCCGTTATTTGCGGTTCGACGAATTTCTGAAAAACATGCTTTTTGTCAAAGACGGCAGTATTATTTCTCTGATAATAAAAATGCAAGAAAGAATTATATTCTTTCATATATTTTAGAATCGGGGGTTATTGTTAATTATGGATTCATTTAACGAAACATGGAATCTTGTCTGCGACTACTGTAAGTCAAGAATAACAAAGGTCGCATTTCAGACATGGATCAGCAGAATAGAACCTAAAGATATTGATTTCGACCTTGTACAGATAAAATTGCTGGTTCCTAATGAATTTCACAGACAGACTGTAACAAGATGTTACAGCACATTGCTGGAAGATGCATTTGAGGAAATATTCGGACAGAAATTTGAAGTAAAACTCATAGTACCTGAGGAGATAGAAAAAGAAATACCCACAGAAACCGACAACACTGCAAACGATGACGAAGTACCACTCACGTTTGACAACTATATAGTAGGTTCATCAAACAAATTCGCACATGCGGCGTCCATTGCTGTTGCACAAAATCCAGGCGGCACATACAACCCGCTGTTTATTTACGGTAACTCAGGATTAGGAAAAACACATCTTCTGCACGCAATCAAGAACGAAGTTTTACAGAACGATCCCAACAAAAAAATAGCATATGTAAAAGGCGACGACTTTACAAACGAAATAGTTGACTCCCTCAGACGCGGAAAACCTGCGGAGTTCAGACAAAAATACAGAAATGCAGATCTACTGCTTGTCGATGACGTACAGTTTATCGGAGGAAAGGAATCTACTCAGGAGGAGTTCTTCCATACATTCAACGCCCTCTATGAAGCAAAAAAACAAATAGTACTCACATCTGACCGTCCGCCAAAAGAGATAAAAACACTTGAAGACAGACTCAGAACACGCTTTGAATGGGGCTTGCTTGCGGATATTCAGCCGCCGGACATAGAAACAAGAATAGCCATACTCAAAAGTAAAGCGGATACACTTGATTTTGTAATTCCCGACGATATTTGTGAATACATAGCAAACAAGCTCAAAACAAATATACGTCAGCTTGAGGGTGTAGTAAAGAAGCTGAAAGCCAAAACTTACCTTAACGGAGAAAAGCTTACAATAGCTATCGCACAGGAAGTAATCTCAGACGTACAGACAAACGACGTTCCAATGCCTATGACGGTTGAAAGAATAATCGAAGAAGTTGCAAGAACGTTCGGAGTGACAGCAGAAGAAATTCGCTCAGTTAAAAACCGAAGAGCCGCACTCAGCAATGCAAGACATGTAGCAATATATGTAGTTCGTCAGGTTACAGGACTGTCAATGGTTGCAATAGGCGACGAATTCGGAGGCAGACATTACTCCACAATAGTATATACTCTCCAGGAAATGGAGAAAAAGATCGAAAAAGATCCTAAAACTAAAGCTACCGTAGAAGATATTATTAAGAATATACAGGATACTTAAGGTTTTTTTGTTCGATTATATTGGTAACAATTTGTTCATAAAGTGTTCGATTTTATGGTTATTACAAAGCGTAATAAGACTTAAATTTATCAACATTTCCTTAACTTTCCACATTGGGATATAAACATTATCCACATACCCCGATTGAGCAATGTCAAATCTGTGGAAAAACCTTCCCGCTTATGATGATAAAAATTTCCTGTAATAATCAACGTTTTATCCGCTTTTTAACATTTCCTTTTCCTCTACTACTACTACTAAAATTATATCTATACTATATATCTCCAATTGTGCTCTCCCCCGATTAAGGGGTAAAAAGCCTTGGAACCCAATTTAAATCGAACATTTGCAAGATATTGAAAGGAGAACTCAAATTGAAGGTAACATTTGACCGATCTGAGCTTGCAACGGCAGTAAGTAATGTACAGCGTGCCGTTTCAACAAAAAATACTATCCCTGCTCTTGAGGGAATACTAATAAAAACCGATGGAAACAAAGCAATGCTTGCGGGATATGATTTAGAAATAGGAATAAGAACCGAAATTCCCGCAACTGTAATTGAAGAAGGAGAGATTATTCTCAGTGCAAAGCTGTTTTCGGATATGGTAAAGCGTTTGCCAGATAATACCGTAACGCTTGAAACAGACGACAAGCTTGTTACATACATTCATTCGGGAGTTGCCGATTATCAGATAATAGGAATGTCATCGTATGAATTTCCCGAACTTCCTACGTTTGACGTAATAGAGCGTTTTTCGATTGAAACCGCTACGCTTAAAAACATGATTAAGCAGACCAGCTATGCTATCTCTGACAATATGTCAAAACCGATATATACAGGTTCGCTGTTTGAGCTTAAAGCAGGTTATCTGAATGTAGTATCAATAGACGGTTTCAGAATGGCTGTAAGAAAAGAAAAAATAGAAACCGACATAAACTTCAGCTTTATAGTTCCCGGAAAGTCATTATCGGAAATACTGAAACTTAACTCAGGTGAAGAAAGCATAGTACAGGTAGTAGTCGGTAAAAAGCATGCCGCATTTAATATAGAGAACTATACAATATTCTCACGTCTTATTGAAGGCAAGTTTATAGAGTACGAAGGAACTGTTCCGAAGGGTGCGGCTACTAAACTAAGAGTAAAAACAAAGGAGATAACTGCGGCTGTTGAGAGAATGTCGCTTCTGACAAACGACAAAATGCAGAGCCCCGTAAGAGTTATAGTTGCAGACGAAGGAATTAAACTTCATTGTACAACGGTTGTCGGCAAGGCAAGCGATTATGTAGAGTTGACGTTTGAGGGTGATGAGGTTGAGATTGGCTTTAATAACAAGTATCTTCTTGACGCACTGAAAAATGCGGAAACAGACGAACTTTTGTTTGAGTTCAACGGCCCTCTAAAACCGCTGAAAATTCTGCCTGTTGAGGGCGACAGCTTTATATTCCTTGTAGTTCCGATGCGACTTGTATGATAAATGAGGTGTAATAATGAGAAAAGAGAATATTTACATAGACACCGAATATATAAAGCTTAATGACCTGATGAAGCTTGGCGGATTTGGAACGGGCGGTCAGGCAAAGATGCTTATACAAAACGGCGGAGTTCTTGTAAACGGAGAGGTCTGCACGATGCGTGGAAAGAAAATGCGTATCGGAGATACAGCAGAGTGCAACGGAATAGTGCTTGAGGTGTGCGGAAAATGATAATAAAGCGTCTGAGCTTTGAGGGATACCGAAATTTATCTGACGGCAAGATATTTCCCGATGAAGGTGTAAATGTTGTATATGGAAAAAACGCTCAGGGAAAAACAAATCTGCTGGAGGCGATATGGGCTTTCAGCGGAAACAGGAGCTTCAGAGGAGCGAAGGACAGCGAATACATAGGGTTTGGCAAAGAGCAGGCTGTGGTTGAAATAGATTTTTTTTCAGAGGACAGAGTTCAGAATGCACAGATAATATTTAAGCAGGGCAAAAAGGAAGTAAAGCTTAACGGTATAAAGCAGAGTTCTGTGAATAAGCTGATGGGAAAGCTATGTATAGTAGTGTTTTCGCCGGAACATTTATCACTTGTAAAGCGTGGCCCTGCCGAAAGACGACGCTTTATAGACAGTGCGGTGTGCCAGATAAGGCCGAATTTTTCGGAAACTCTTTCAGAGTACAACAGGCTTGTTACTCAGAGGAACGCACTTTTGCGTGATCTCCCCTATCACAGCGATTTGGTTGATACAATGGATATCTGGGAAGAAAGACTAGCTTTGTACGGTGCAAGTATAATTCGCATGAGAATAAATTATATAGACAGGTTGTGCAGTACGGCAGAGAAATATCATTACGGAATTTCTCAGGGAAAGGAAAAGCTTGAGATATCGTATTCATGTGCTTTTAAAAAGGAATTGTGTAACGACAGAGAAGCACTCATAGAAAGCTACCGCAGTAAACTCAGAGAAACACGAAAAGAAGATATAAAAGACGGCGTCACGTCGTTAGGACCACACAGAGATGACCTTTGTTTAAAAATAAACGGAGATAATGTGAGGTCGTATGGTTCACAGGGACAGCAGAGAAGCTGTGTGCTGTCGATGAAGATAGCGGAAGCAGAGCTGATAAGACAGGCAACAGAACAAGAACCGATAGTATTGCTTGACGATGTATTGAGTGAGCTGGACAGCAGACGACAGGAATTTTTGCTCAATAAAATAGCCGACAGACAGGTATTTATAAGCTGTTGTGAGAGAGCGTCTGCCGATAGACTAAAAGGCGGAAAGCTGTTCTATGTAGAGAACGGCGAAATAATGCCGGTATGAAAACTTTTTATTAAATTTTTAAAATAAACGCCGCAAAATCGATTTTTTGTGCTATAATAAAAAAAGTATAGCCGGATAAAAAAACGTCATAAAGCGTTTATAAATGCATTTTACAACGATATGATGGTATTGGAGGGTATATGTATCTTCATTTGGGTTCTGATGTAGTTATACTGAAAAAGAGTATAATAGGTATATTTGACCTGGACACAACGACAATATCAAAGCATACTAAAAATTATCTTGCAAAAGCAGAAAAAGAAGGCAGGGTAATAGCGGTATCCTACGAATTGCCGAAATCATTTGTAGTATGCAATGAGAACGGAAGAACGAATGTTTATATAAGTCAGCTTTCTTCACAGACGTTATATAAGCGTTACGGACTAACTGCGGAAACATTGTGATATTAAATTGAGAGGTATTTTTTATGAAGAAAAACTCACGAAAATGTCCTTACTGCGAAAGTAAGGTTTCTTATATTAAAGCACTGACGGAAGTAAGCGTAGGAGAGCATACTTGTCCTGAGTGCTATAAAAACTCTAATATCACCTATGATAAGAAGATATATATAACGGCAGGGATATTGCTGCTGCTTGGGATAGTATTAGCGGCGATAATGTTTTTTACGGATTTTTCGAAGCATATACTGCTGAAGTTTATAATAACAATAATTCCGTTTGGAATATTCTTTTTTATGATACCGTTGTATTTCCGATTAAATCCCATAAAAAGCGAAGCGATGAAGCCGGCTGTAAAGGTGATTAAAAAGTCGGAGGCAAAGCAAAAGAAGAAATACATAAAAAATAACAGTGACACCGTACAGACAGAGGAGAGTACTAACGTGAAGAGTAATGGTTCTTTTAAAGATAGATTTCAAAAGTTTGTCAAGACATATGTCGTTGTAGATGATGATGAACAAGAAAATGCGTCGGGTGAAGCAGTAGTAAAAGAGAAACCTGAGAAACCCGAAATGCCCGAAAAGCCTAAGAAGCCGGAAAAGAAAAAAAATAAGAAAAAAGAATATAACGACGAGTTCGGAAGCTTTGACGATGAAGTTATCCTTGAGGAGGATTTTAACGAGGATACAGAAGAAAATATCGTGATTGAAACCATAGATATAGACGACGAGTATTCCGAACCGGCAAAGACAGAGATAAAAGATATTTATTCTTCATCAAAGAAAGACGAAAAGGACGATGAAGATGAAATATTTATCATAGAGGAAGAAACTGATACGAGTGCTTTCAAAAGACCGGAAGTATCTTCGGTAAACAAGAACAAAAAACCAGCCGTAAAACCGGTACAGAAAAAAGTTTCCGAAAACAAAGAAACAGCGGTGAAAAAAGAAGCAAGCGTAAAGAAACCACAGCCTATATCTAAAAATACAGAGAATGTATCTCAGACAAAGGAAGAAACGAAGGATAATGCAAATAAGCCCGTTTACCATAAATATACAAAGACAGATAAGGTTGATTATCTGTACTATCCCCCACTGAAAAATGCTGTAACGTACGAAATGATGAAGGATCCCGAGCCTGAGATAGACGAGGAAGAACAGGAAAACGAGGAGATACTCAATTTCTTTGACTCCGCTCCGAGTGCAGAGGAAGAAGAAGAATTCGGTAAAAATCAGGTACAGAAGATAGAAGTTACATTTGAGAAAAAGGAAGAAGAACCCGCTCCCGATTATGAGGAGGAGATAGAGGAAGAACAGTACGAAGATACAGCAGAGTTGGAGTTTGATTATCTTCCTGAGAGCACAAGTGTTATTAATGTAGAGATTGATAAAAAAGAAGAAACCGTCCCAAACGACAGTGAGTTCAGCGAGTCGGCAGACGAGTATGATGACGATGTTGTTGCTCAGACTCCGGTTATAATTAACGGTGAAACACAAGATGACGAAGATTTCGACTTTGATTTTGGCGACGCAGAAGACGAACCGGAGAACGTAGATAAAGATGAAATAATTTCATATGACGAAAAGTTTGACGTACCGGACGATTTAAGCGATATACCCGTATTGACACGTGCGGAGATAGACGAAGCAAATTTTAAAATAAACAATGCCGATAAAAATATACCAGTATTAACTAAGCTCAAGCTTGAGGACGAGGAAAACAATGACGTCGAAGGTATAGAATTCGGCAAGCAGTTTGACGAGATATTTGAGTTTATTCCTAACGATAATGCGAAGCAAAAATCCGTCGAAGATAAGAGTATGAAGCTTGTAGGCGTATCGGAAACGGTATCCGACGACGATAACGGTATGAAGCTTGTGGGAGTATCCGAAACAGTATCAGAAGAAGATGATGATTCTGATAATAAAGAGGATAGCATTGTATATGCAGATGACGAACAAGAAGAAAAAACTTCCGATGAAGATATAGAGTTTGACGAAGATGACGACGATCTTTTCGATGAAGAAGACGATGATTATTACGAGGACGAGGAACCGATAGAAGGTGCCGTTGAGTATATACCGGACGAAAGCACTTTAGAAAAGACAAGAGTCTTTGCAAAGGTAGAGCCGGAAGATGATTTTGTTGTAGAGTATTCCGATGAGAAAGACAACGACGATACAGAAGACACTGACGACACAGAAGATACAGAAAAAGAAGATATCGACGATGATGACGAGATAGATTTCTCAAGCTATCAGACCAGTTCATATACGGAGGACGAAAACGACAGCGGTGATTTAGAGGAGATTGACGAAACAGAGGAGTTCGAAGAAGAAGATAAGTTCGAAGAAGACGAGGAGTTTGAAGAAGAAGAGAAATTTGAGGAAGACTATGAGTTTGAGGAAGAAGAAATTCCCGAGAAAATAACAATTACTCCGGTAGTAGAAAAGAAAGAACCCGCTCCGGTAAAGCCCTCAAAGTATGAGAAGAAGTTCCCGAAAGCTGCTCAGGCTGCTGCGGTAATGGCTAAGAAAAAACCGGAACAGGAAAAAATCGTTACAGAAGAGATTATCGAAGAAACTCCTGTCGAGAAAACTCCGGCTCCAAAGAAGACCGTAAATAAAAAGAAAAAGTCAAAGTCAAAATCGAAGGCTAAGCCAAAGGGATTTTTCTCAGCGTTAAAAGAAAAGATAGTCGAAGCAACAGAGGAAGAAAGAGAGAAAGCGTTTGAGCAGGAGGAGGAAGAAAGAAGAAAGGCAGATAAGGAAGCAAGAAGAAAAGCTAAGGAGAAAGCAAAGGCAGAGAAAGAGAAGATAAATTCCGAAAATGCAAAAAAAAAATCGAAAAAGTAAGTAAAGCTGATGAAAAAATACCTGCAAATTATGAAAGCCAGGAGAGAATAATTCTGGAAAGAATTCGTGAAAAGGCAGATACGTTTAAGGATAGAGAGCTTTCAAACGAAGAAAAAGCAAGGATAATTGCTTATAAAGACGCACAACAGAAGAAAAAACTTGAAGACAAGAAAAAAGAACAGAGAAAAGCAGAGCAGAAGAAAGAAAATGACAGGAAAAATCAGCAGATAATGATAAAGAGTCAGAATTCTCAGAAAGCCGAAATACTCAGACAAGAACAAATCAGAAAGGCACAGAGAAGTCAGGCTCAGATGAGAAACAGTACAGAAAAAAGAAACAGAGAAAGCGTAAGTCTGAAGGGCGGAAAGAATATCCGCTCAAAGGTATCACAAAGCCGTGCCAAGAAAAAACAGCAGATGAAAAACAACTTTACAGACCAGGAGGAATAAAGCTTAATGAGTAAGCGAAAAACATGCCCATACTGTACAGCAAAGATAGATTACGGACGCCGTCTGAAAGCTGTAAAGTCGAAATCAAAGGAGATGCCCTGTATAAAATGCGGAAAGCTGATGAGGGTATCATATAGGAAATCCGCATTTTTCATGGGAGTGATATTTTTCATCGCTCTGATAGGACTAAATACGATAACGCTTTTTTTAACGAAAAGCCGAACGATTATTCCAAACCTTGTGATGACAGTAGCGTTTATAGCGTTATATATGTCGATAGTGCCAACACTTTTAAGGTTTGGAGAAATCGCAGGACAGGAGGACGAACCGCCTAAACTCAAAAAGAACAGACACAGACATAAGAAAGATAAAAAACAGAAGATAGAGTTTGACGAAAATCCATTAAAAAACACAACTTTTGATAAGTAATTAGATAGAAGTTTTGGGTTTTAATTATTTTAAAAAAAACAGAAAGAGGGATTTCCGTGGATAATGAAATAACAAAAACCGAACAAGAATATACCGCCGACGAAATACAGGTATTAGAGGGGCTGGAAGCAGTAAGAAAACGCCCGGGAATGTATATCGGTTCGACAGGTCCGAGAGGACTGCATCATCTTGTATATGAGATAGTGGATAACTCAATAGACGAGGCACTTGCAGGATACTGCGACAAGATAGATGTTGCCATATTGCCAGATAATATAATCAGGGTAACGGATAACGGCAGAGGTATTCCTGTTGGTACAAATCATAAAATGGGAATACCCGCAGTAACGGTTGTATTTACTGTACTTCACGCAGGAGGAAAATTCGGCGGAGGAGGATATAAGGTATCGGGCGGTTTGCACGGCGTAGGTGCGTCGGTAGTAAACGCTCTTTCAACGTGGCTTGAGGTAAAGGTTTATGACGGTGAAAATATTTACCGACAGAGATACGAGAGAGGAAATATTGTCACGGAACTTGAAATAATAGGCAAGTCTGATAAGAGAGGTACTGAGGTTACCTTCAAGGCAGATCCGGAGATATTCAAAGAAACCGATGTTTACGATTTCAGTGTTCTTGCAACAAGACTCAGAGAACAGGCATTTCTGAATGCAGGAATACATATAGAACTGCGTGACGAGAGAAATTCCGAAAACATAGTAAAGAAGAATTTTCTGTATGAGGGTGGAATTTCAAGCTTTGTTGAGTACATACACAAGAAAAGAGCGCTTGAAGTTATACACCAGGATGTAATATATTTTTCGTCGTCAAACGATGACGATACAGCGTCTGTTGAAGTAGCGATGCAGTATAATGACGGAATAAACGATCTAATACTGTCGTTTGCGAATAATATCCATACAACGGACGGCGGTACACACGAAGAGGGCTTTAAGAGAGCGCTCACAAACACAATGAACGATTACGCCAGAAAGTATGGTATTCTAAAGGAGAATGACAAGAACCTTTCGGGCGAAGATTACAGAGAGGGACTTACAGCTATAATCTCCGTAAAGCTCAAAGAAGCACAGTTTGAGGGACAGACAAAAGCAAAACTTGGAAATACAGAGATAAGAACAATGGTAAATGCCCTTGTGTCGGAGAAGCTTGCAATATTTTTGGAAGAAAATCCGGCTGTATCAAAGATAATATTTGAGAAGGCATTAACCTCCGCAAAGGCAAGAGAAGCCGCAAAGAAAGCAAGAGAGTTAGTAAGACGAAAATCAGCGCTTGAAAATGCGTCATTACCCGGAAAGCTTGCAGACTGCCAGTCGCGAAACCCAGACGAAACAGAAGTGTATATAGTAGAGGGAGATTCTGCGGGCGGATCTGCAAAGAACGGACGTGACAGAAAATATCAGGCGATACTCCCGCTATGGGGAAAGATGCTCAACGTAGAGAAAACACGAGAGGATAAGATTATAGGCAACGATAAACTAATGCCTGTAATTACGGCTCTGGGTACGGGAATAAAGGAAGAATTTGACATAAACAAATTGAGATACGGCAAAGTAATAATAATGGCAGATGCCGACGTTGACGGTTCGCACATCAGAACGCTATTGCTTACATTCTTCTTTAGATTTATGAAACCGCTTGTAGAGCAGGGACACGTTTATATAGCACAGCCGCCGTTATACAGAATTACAAAGGGTAAGAATACGCATTACTATGCTTATTCCGACGCCGAAAGAGATAAGATATTAAAAGAGCTTGATTGTAAAACAGATATTCAGAGATACAAAGGTCTTGGTGAGATGGATCCCGAACAGCTATGGGAAACCACCATGAACCCCGAAACAAGAATAATGCTCAGAGTAACTGTTGAGGACGCAATAGCGGCAGACGAAACATTCTCCATACTTATGGGAGAAAAGGTAGAGCCACGACGTCAGTTCATCGAAGAAAACGCAAAGTATGTAGAAAATCTTGATGTTTGATTTTAATGAAGCGAGGATATAATAATGGATAAAGATGATAAAATACAGACTTCACCCGAATCCCGAATTATAGAAGTCGATCTTGATAAGGAAATGAGAAAGTCTTTTCTTGACTACTCTATGTCCGTTATAGTAAGTCGTGCTTTGCCAGATGTAAGGGACGGTTTGAAGCCTGTTCACAGAAGAATACTGTACGCTAAGTACGAGAATAATATACTGCCGAACTCACCGTACAAG
>ONAH01000038.1 GCA_900315715.1 uncultured Eubacteriales bacterium | reverse complement strand
TCGATCTTTAAGCATGACTGCGAAATAATAACAATTCCCGCTGACCCATTGAGGATCATTCTTTGATTCCGGAAATCGGCGTTCCACAAACTCTATAACATCTGACATCACAGGTTTGATCATTAAACTTTCTGATTGCTCTTTTGTTAGTTGTTTATAGTCTGAGAACATAGAACATTACACCTTATTATAATATTCATCAAGCACACTAGCACCAGACAAGTTTTTATCAATCGTTTTCAGATACTCTATGTTCGTTTTATAATCATCTGGAAACGACTTAAATTCCCTAGCCATTCTCTCTATTCCTAACGGGCACAAATACGCAGGCGTATTCTTTAACTCCAAACTCAAGGAAGATACGCCAACAGGAAATAAGTCCGTATAAACTTTAACACCAAATAGCCTTTCAACGTTTTTGTTCGTAAGTTGAATAAAATAAGGAATCCTTATGACTCTATATCCTAATCTTTCATAAGTCTCTGTATTCTTGTAATCCTTCAATATTTGCTCTGGATTTGAATAATGAACAATGCCGTCAAATTCTACAATTATTTTATGTTCTTCACACCTATAATCTGGTCGAGTTCTGTAACTGACACCACCAATATTACCTAATACCTTATCGTGTATCCATTTGTAATCAGGATATATCACTTCGAGATACTTATCCAGTCCAGTTCTGCAAATACCTGTTGTCTTATCAAAACCAGATTGTTCTGCCTTTTCGCTTGTTTCCCTAATAAATCCAAAATTACATTGTCTCATCTCTTTATCCTTTGCATATTTGCTGTTTGCTCTACTCTTTACGACTTCTTTTTTATTTTCTTCGACTTTTCCAATCTCAGCCAAGACTTCTGCATTTTCTTTGTTTATAATATCATGCTGAATGACTGTTTTCTTACTTCTATGTTTTCCACATGATGTTGTAGCACCGCTCATTAAATTTTCTAAAAAAGGGGATACTTCCCTTCCGCATACACATTTACACAAAACCCTTCGTCTATTATTTCTGTTTGTTCGTTGCTCAACTTCTTTTATAACTGTTAAATCACCAAACTTAGTTCCAACTTCAACATTCGTTGTTCTTAATGAACATTGCTTGCATAGTATTCTATAATTTGGGTTTTCTAAATTTCTTTTAACCAACCTACTTCTTACTAAATTATTTAATGTTACACCACAATTTTCACATACAACATCAATTCTATCATCTGATTTTATTAATCCAAGTTCACCACGTTTTCTATCATCGTCGTTTTTTATCGCTCTCAAAAACCATTCTGGCAGCTTCATAACAAATCTCCTCAAAAAAAAGTATTTGAACAAAATGACAATCATTTTGCTCAACTAGATTTGTTATAGCACAAAATAAAACGTTATGCAACAAAAATCATAAAAAATATTGAGCTTCAAAAACTGTTTGGCAAAAAAAAGGCTCGGTGCTTAACCGAGCCTTAAATGTAAAGCCTAGATAAATACTAGATGTTTACAACCTTACCGGCAACATACATACGGTTATTAACCATCTTAGTACCATAAATACTTGCGAAACCGCGTCTTCCCACAAAGTCATCAAGCATCACCATTGAGGTTGAGAAAATGGGCAGGTAATCGGCGAGAATAAATCCAGAATCTACCAAGCTATCACCTTTGTAACCAACGAGATAAGTATCATTTGGCAGGAACGGATCAAAGAATACTTTCAGACGGTTATCGAGCATACCAGCGAAGTGCGGGCCAGACTGTGAAGCAAGACCGTTACCAACGAAGCGAGGAGCGCCGACAGCGTTGAGGATATCGATGGCATCTTTACCACAGACAACCCAGTTACCCATTTTACGTTTTGTGGCTTGGAAGATGGTTGTGCAGTCTGCAAAGAGGTGAGCGATAAAGGCGTTGTAGTGTTCGAGCTGTGAAACGCCAACGGGAATCTTGCGATCCCAAGTGGAAGCAGCACCAGCCTGACGATAGAGGGTGGAGATGATGTTTCCATCGCGTTCGTGACGGATTTCAGCAGTGCAGGTCTTGAGAAGTTCCTGATCGATATCAAGACCATAAGCCATCTGGAGATCATAACCAGCGTCCATTGAATAGAGAGCGCGAAGTTTATGAGGTGTGGCATTGATGGTTGCGCAATCGACGCGAACGTTTACTTCGCCAGCGAATGTGGGAGCATTGCCGAGATCTTGGAAGTAGGAAGCCTGAACCATAGCGGAAGTAGCAAGACCTGGGAGGCTTACAGCACCGTTACGATAATCAATAGTACCAACAACAGTACCACCAGCGTTTGTGAGCTGACCTTCGCCATTATCGGTGATGTTGCCATTATCAGTTGTGAAAACAACAGTACCAGGACGGACAGGGAAGTTGGAGAGATGTTCATTGAGATCACCAGTTGTATGGTTTTCAGCAACGATTTCGTCTTCAATGCGTTCACCAGCATAGTTGTTGTAATCGGCAGCGCCGGTGAGGGCTGACAGCATGGAGTCGCCTTTGTTTACGCCACCACGATCTGTTCCATAAACATAGTTAAGGAAGTAGATCTGACCGATACGCTGAGACATAGCCTGAACGGAAACGAGTTCATCAGCGATCATTGTGGGATACAGACCAGCGATCATATCATAAGCGTGAATTTTGAATGGGCCAACATCCTGCGGATTGGTGGCTTCGAACAGACGATTACGATTGCTGTAGCTGTCGATGGCGAGGCGAGTGTTCTCAAAAATCTGAGCCAGACGAACCTTTTTCTCATCGCTCATAGCTTTGATGTTAGCATTTGGATAACGGTTTGAAAGGGTTGTCAGGGACTCATTAAGAGTGTTAATGCGGCCATTCCAACGGGAAAGATTTTTTGAATTTAGTGTATCAACCATTTTGTTTCTCCATTTTTTTCAAATAACATGTTATTGGAAAATAACTACTATATTTTTACGCTAAAAATGAATGATTTCATATTAAGCGTTATTGCAGTAATTGAGTTGTGAAATAATTGTTAGATAAAAAAACTGTGTGTTAATTATTGTTAGATAGAAAGTGCGTTTTTTGGTTGACAATTTTGTTTAGAGCAGAGATTCGAGGAATTTTGTTGTATCAAGAGTGTTTGTGTTTTCTGTTTTATTTAATTTTTCAGACATCTCCTGAACGATATTTTTAGATTCTTTCATATTGAGAATCTTGGTTGGTGTTCTTGTATCATTTAGATATGGTGATAGAATTTTAATTGAAGTTATTGATTTATTGATATTGTCATCTACTGATTTATAGATACGTTTAACAGCAGATTCATTTACATTTGTTTTTTTAGCGATATATTTTACGTTTGATTCGTAATCTTTTTTATCCTGAACATCTTTGAGTTTTTTTGAGATGCTTTCTTTCAGTGTATTTTTTGCCTGAGTATTTTTTGATTTAATGACTTTACGTTGTGACTCTACGATAGCGGACAGTGTTTTGTTTTTTGTTTCGAACGCTTTGTTAGCTTCAGTACATTCTGAGAAATTATGCTGTAATTGTTCTACTTGTTTTCTCAGATTAGATAATTCTGTCTGTTCTTTTACATGACGTTTTTTATTCAATTCTCTGAGTTTTTTATTTTCAGCTTCAAGTCTTGCTATTTTCTTCTGAAGTGCTTTATTTTCTGAAATCAAATCTTCATTCTTATTTTCAGTATTTTGTATGGATTCTGTTTTTGGCTCTTCTTTTGACATAATGCTGTTGACTGCTGATAATTCAGTTTTAAAGAATGAGGGGTATTGT
>ONAH01000015.1 GCA_900315715.1 uncultured Eubacteriales bacterium | reverse complement strand
TATGTAAAACCTCTGTCTATCATAAAATCTCTTGCATAGCTGATTACAGCAGAATGAAGTCTTGCAATATCGCCCATAAGATAATAGAAGCCGTTTCCTGCAACACGTCTTGCGCTGTCAAGGTCAATGCCGTTAAGTTTTTCCATAATATCGGTATGATATGGTATCTCAAAATCAGGTACAAACGGATCACCGTAACGCTGAACCTCTACGTTTTCGCTGTCGTCCTTACCTATCGGAACGCTGTCATCTATGATATTCGGGATAGTCATCATAATCTTTTTAACTTTCTCACCTATCTCGTTTTCCATAGCTTCAAGCTGAGCAAGCTCCTCAGATTTCTCAGTAACAAGCTGTTTCATCTGCTCTGCTTCTTCTTTTTTGCCCTGTCCCATTAAAGCGCCTATCTGCTTTGAATATTTATTTCTGTCGGCTCTGAGTGCGTCTGCTTTCTGCTGAGTAGCTCTTCTCTCGTTATCAAGATCAATTACTTCGTCAACAAGCGGCAGTTTACTGTCCTGAAATTTCTTCTTTATATTTTCTTTAACAACATCAGGGTTTTCTCTAAGAAACTTAATATCTATCACGTTAATCTCTCCTTTATTAGTCTTCATCTTTAAAGCGCTTTAAAAGCTCTTTTAAATCTTCCTCACCGTAAAACTCAAGTACAAGCGTACCGTTATTTTTATTTTTTTGATTTACGGTAACCTTTCTTCCGAACGCTTCACTCAGCGATAACTCCACTTCACGGTAATACTGAGGACGCCTGTCCTTTTTCTCTTTAACAACGACTTCAACATTACTCTCACTTGACTTACACATTTGTGACACAAGCTTTTCTGTTTCTCTTACAGAAAGGCTGTTTTCAACTATCTGCTGTGCCGCCTGTTCCATTAACTCGTCGTTTTCAAGAGATAAAAGCGCTCTTGCGTGACCTGAGGTAATATCGGAATTGGTAAGCATTGTTTTAACGCTTTCGGGGAGTTTCATCAATCTCAAAGTATTTGCAACAGAAGATCTTGATTTATTAACGGTACTTGCAACCTGTTCCTGAGTCATATCATACTCTTTCATCAGTGATTCATAACCTTTCGCAAGTTCCAGATCGGTAAGATCTTCACGCTGAAGGTTTTCAATCAAAGCAAGTTCCATAGTTTGTGCGTCGGTAAGTTCCCTAATAACAACAGGAACTTCCGTAAGTCCTGCCATTCTTGCCGCACGAAATCTTCTCTCGCCTGCGACTATCTCATATCCTCCGCCAAATATCGGACGAACGACAAGCGGCTGTAAAATGCCATGCTGTGCGATAGATTCAGAAAGCTCGTTTAAAGCTTCAGGCTCAAAATCTCTGCGGGGCTGGTTTTTGTTAGGCTCTATTTCTGATATTCTCAGAGTTACGGTACTGTTGCTGTCCTCACTCTCGTTTTGCATAAATATCTCGCTTAAGCCTCTTCCAAGACCGCTTTTTTTAGCCGCCATTACCTCACCTCTTTACTTATCTATTTCTTTTGCAAGCTGCATATAAGCAAGGCTGCCCTTACCCGCTCTGTCATAATACATGATAGGAGTACCAAAGCTGGGTGCTTCGCTAAGTCTTACAGCTCTCGGTATAACAGTATTGAAAACCTTTCTCGGGAAAAATCTCTTAACTTCCTCAACTACCTGCTGAGTAAGGTTAAGTCTGCCGTCATACATTGTAAGCAACACTCCCTCAATATCGATATGCTCGTTATAGGAGCGTTTCACACGTCTTACAGTATTCATAAGCTGAGATAAGCCCTCAAGTGCATAATACTCGCACTGTATCGGAACCAAAATCGTATCGCACAAACAGAGTGCATTTACGGTAATCAAGCCCAGTGACGGCGGGCAGTCGATGATGATATAATCATATTTCTCCCTCAAAGGGATAACAGCATTTTTCAGAATTGCTTCACGGTGTTTTCTGTCGGCAATTTCAAGCTCAGCTGCGGCAAGATCAAGGCTTGACGGCAGGAGATCAAGGTTTTCAAACTGCGTTTTAACAACAACGTCTTTACCTGCAATTCCTTCAACAAAAATATCATAAGTACTGTATCTCACAGCACGCTTATCAACCCCTACACCGCTTGTTGCGTTGCCCTGAGGGTCAATATCTATCAGCAGGGATTTTTTCCCCAATTTGCCAAGTCCTGCGGCAAGGTTTACAGATGTAGTGGTTTTACCGACGCCGCCCTTCTGATTGGCTATTGCTATAATTTTACTCATTATCAAATTCCTTTCCATTGATAGAGTTATCAAATATAGTTTTTGACTTTTTATATTATATCATCTTACAGCAATAATTTAAAGGGGTTTTAGTATATTTTTTTGATTTTACATTAATTTAGTGTTTAACAAGTGATTGTTTCACGTGAAACATTTTCTAAAAACTCAGATAACGTTTATCACTCATGCCTAACATTCTATGCACAATATAATAGCAGGTTTCATTTATAGAGTTCATATAGTGTGTGAGTGTTCATATTATAAATGCAGACTCTTCAAAAACTCAGAGTTCTGATATTCAAGACATTAACGCAGTTGTGCAGATATCTTATA
>ONAH01000098.1 GCA_900315715.1 uncultured Eubacteriales bacterium | reverse complement strand
TCTGCTTCTAAGGATCCTAACGCTCCTGAGTATCAGTGCATTCACGAGCTCATGGAGGCTGTTGACTCATACATTCCTACACCTGAGCGTAAGGCAGACCTTCCTTTCCTTATGCCTGTTGAGGACGTATTCACAATTACAGGTCGTGGTACAGTTGCTACAGGTAGAGTTGAGAGAGGTCAGCTCAGAACTTCTGAGGAAGTTGAGATCGTTGGTCTTACAGACGAGAAGAGAAAAGTTGTTGTTACAGGTATCGAGATGTTCAGAAAGATCCTTGACTATGCTGAGGCAGGCGACAACATCGGTGTTCTTCTCCGTGGTGTTCAGAGATCAGAGATCGAGCGTGGTCAGGTACTTGCTAAGCCAGGCTCAATTCACCCACACACAAAGTTCCGTGGTCAGGTTTACGTATTGACTAAGGAAGAGGGTGGACGTCATACTCCTTTCTTCAACAACTATCGTCCTCAGTTCTATTTCAGAACAACAGACGTTACAGGTGTAATCAACCTTCCTGAGGGTACTCAGATGTGTATGCCTGGTGATAACGTAGAGATGGACGTTGAGCTTATCACACCTATCGCAATCGAAGTTGGTCTTCGTTTCGCTATTCGTGAAGGTGGCCGTACAGTAGGTTCAGGTGCAGTTACAGCTATCAACGAGTAATATTTTTAGTAGTATTGCATATAATTCCCCTTGTCCGTATGGGCAAGGGGAATTTTTTTTATAATTACATGTAAATATGCACAAAAATAAAATGCATAATTTGAGGGCTATTATCACATATATCTCAGCTTTTTTTCAAATTATTATCATAATGCATTGTTAATATAAATATGAAATAAATTTTAAAAATTCTGCGAAATATTGACACTTATAGTGTCTATTAAGTAGAGAACTAAAGTAAATAAAAAGGAGTGTTTAAAATGAGCAAAGAAATGAAGAAAGCGATATCAAAACTACTTGTATTCTGCATGCTGTTTTCAGCTGCATATCCAACCGTTACAGCAAATGCATTGGAAAATGAAGGTGTGAAGTGTTCCGAAAGTCAGGTAGAACAGACAGAAGGATACAAAGTTAAGTTTATTACAAACGGTTTTCATGTTGAGTATAATGGTAAAGAGGTAGCAGATGGTGAGACTGTTATCTCTACGAAAGCACCGGCTGTATGGGTAGAGACACATGGTGCGTTTTTAGATCGTAACGGCAATGAGGTGTCGGACAACGATATCAATAATCCGGAAATCGGACCTGTTACTTGGGTAGATAACAGAGAAGAGATACACGGAGAAGGAGACGGATATATTAAGTTTACTACAGATTTGGGAAATCCTGTGTTCCTGTTTGACGGTAAATATGATCACATGGGTTACTATGGAAACGGCGTTTTTGATGTAAAGGGCATATCCGGAGATATTACCATTGAGTTAAGACAGAATCCGAATGACATTGAGAACAAAGATTTGCCTGATTACAGTGATCCTGATGAAGAGGATAACGGTGTAATTGATCATACAATGGGTGTTAATTTGGATAATCCTGCAAAGTCAACAGCACCTGCTAACAGTGATGGCGTTTACAGTGTTAAGTTTATTACAAACGGTGCTCATATAGAGTGTGACGGCAAAGAGATAGCTGACGGCGATACTGTTAAATCGGTTAATGCTCCGTCTGTTTGGGTAGAAAGCAAGGGTTATTTCGTTGATTGTAAAGGCAATAAAATATCCGAAGATGAAATCAATGATCCTGAAAAAGCTCCTGTTTCTTGGGTAGATAATTTTGAGGAAATTCATGGAGACGGTGACGGAAAGTTAAGCTTCCATCTTACTGAGGGTAATCCGATGTTCAACATTATCGGAGAATATGACTGGATGGGCTACAGTGGTCAAGGTATTTTTGAAATAATTGGTATTTCTGAAGATCTAACCGTTGAGGTAACAGCACCTTATGGAATGGATGAAAACAATGATGACACAAAAGGCGAATCATCTGTTAATCCTGCTAAGACAGCAGCACCTGCTGATAATGTAAATTCTGATGCAGATACAAAAAAGCCTTCGTTAAATCTTCTTGGAGATATAAACGGGGACAATAAAGCAACTGCTAAAGATAGTATGTTAATACAGAGATATGCAGTAAATCTTTCGGAACTTGATGAAACCCAGAAGTTCTTAGGTGATGTAGATGGTAACGGAAAGGTTACAAACGCAGATGCAATGAGTATTCTGAGATATACCGTTAATGAAAATGTTAAGTATTCGATAGGTGAAGAAAAGACTAAATAATTATAATAATTTCCCCTTGTCGTCGTGGCAAGGGGATTATTATCTAATGGTCGTATTCAAATAATTGTGGAATAAGATAAATGACATGATGTGAAAATAGGATAAAAAATTTTATAAAAAATACTGCGAAAAATTGAAATATTGTGTGTCTAATAAACAGATTATAATTGTATTTATATTCAAAAAATAAAGAAAGAGGTGTTATTATGAAAAAGCTAATTTCTATGCTGATAGTGTGCAGTATGTTGATGTCAATGATGTGGTGTACAGTACCTGCAAAAGCAATTGAACTTCAGCAAATCGACAAACCGTTTGAAGTAACTTTCGATTATGACTTATCACACGCTAAGGTTTATCCCGACTGTGATATCGAAATTTACAAAACAAGCGAATGTAAAGAAACAACCGACAAGGCTTATGCAAGAGATATGAAAACTGGTGATATAGACATATCAGGTAACGGAGATATTGTTTTTCACGTAAGTGTGAGTCCATGGAGTTGGTTTGAAGTGGAAGCAAAGGGAGATTATGACGAAGTTGAGTATGGAGATTATAACTTTGTCAAAATCATAGGTATCAAGAGCGATCTTTCGGTAACGATTAAGGTTGGCGATGAGGAAAATTGTACAGATACCGATGACAGCGATAAAAAAACCGGCGAAGAAGCAGGTCACAGTATTACATTTAAGTACGAAGACGGAATTACTATCATGCATGATGGTAAAGCGATAGGTAATGATGGCGTAGTTTATTTCGATGATAAAAATACAAACAGTGAGTCCGGAGATGAAGCTAAAAAGGACTTAATATTTTCCATAAAAGACGACAGGGATAGTAGTGTTGGATTGTATATTAATGCAATTGGAGAATATAAAGAAATTAATGGCATTACAGGTGAAAATGAAGAAAGTATAAATGATATACTTTATAATAAAAATTACGATTATTATAAAATAAGCGGAATAACAGGTGATCTTACTGTATATGTAGGATTTGAGTATCCGTGTGAAGGCACTATAGCAGGTTATAGTATTGAATTTATAACAAACGGTATAACCGTTATTTGCGACGACAATATTATCAATAACAATGATACTGTATATACCGATAGTATAATACTCTTTGGTTTCAGAGAGGGAAAAAAGATTTGGTATGATGAAGCCGAGAAGAAGGATTTTACTTTCATGGTTAAAAATGCTTCTCCTTCGTTTTTAATCAATGGAGAGTATGATGACGTGAGTAATAACGGTGACGGCATATACACGATAGAGGGAATAACAGGAGATCTCAGTGTTGAAATATATGAAGAGGAACCGAGTTTTAACACAGGTGTAGTTGCAGGTTATAGAATAGATTTTGTTATGCCTGAAAATTATATAGTTAAACAGTATTCGGATTTTGATTTTGATGAGAGAATGGCATCAATAATACAAAATGGTCAAAGTGGACAGACAGGCGATATTTTCATGGATATTGAAGAATCACCATACCCGAAGGATTATTATTTTAGTGTTGAGAGCGGTTTAGACATAGATTCTGTTGATTTAGCTATCACGGGAGATTACAAGGAACTCAAGTCACTTGGCAATTCTGAATATATTATTACAAATGTAACAAGCAACCTAAAAATTCAGATAGAAACGACACCTGAAGAAAACATTTTAGAAGGGCACAAGATAACATTTAACTTTGACAAAGATAGTTACCGTGTATTTGAAAATGACACTTCTAATCAGATTAATGATGGAGATACAGTACATACAAGTAAAATAAATACTAAAATAGAAGAATCGCCATATCCAAAAGATTATAAATTTATAGTATATTGTAATCTGGGATTTGATGAAAAAATGAAGATCTCTGTAAAGGGTGATTACGAGGAACTAATTCAGGATAGTTGTAGCTATACTATAAAAGGAATAAAGAGTGATATTTCTCTTGATTTTGGTATTGATGAAGAAAGAAAAGGTATCAATGACGCATTAAGAAAATTCAGTTCAGAATTCTTCAAGCATACATATCAAAAGGGAAAAGAAGAAAATGTAACAAACATGATAGTGTCTCCGTTGTCGCTATATACAGATTTAGCTATGTTAGAAAACGGTACGGCAAACAAAACTCAAGAAGAAATTCTTAATATGCTTACAAACTGCAACGATAGATTGAGCGAAAACACAATAAACGAATATGTAAAGAGATA